>DATAIB010000019.1:0-9307 GCA_036262855.1 Candidatus Limnocylindrales bacterium | reverse complement strand
GTGCTCGTGAAGTCCGACGGGAACCGGACGTACTTCGCGGCCGACATCGGCTACGTCATCGAGAAGTTCAGCCGCGGCTTCGACCACCTCATCTACATCTGGGGCGCCGATCACCACGGCACCGTCGCGCGCGTGCGCAATGCCGCCGAGGCGATGGGCCTCGACAAGGACCACGTCGAGGTGATCCTCACCGGCTGGGTGCACTTCCTGCAGAACGGGCAGGAGCTGTCGATGTCGAAGCGTGCCGGCACGTTCATCGCCCTGGACGACCTGCTGGCCGAGCTCGGCGTCGATGCTGCCCGGTGGTACTTCGCGAGCCGCGGCGCGAACGTGAACATGGACGTCGATATCGAGGCCGCGAAGGCGCAGTCGAGCGAGAACCCCGTCTACTACGTGCAGTACGCGCACGCGCGCATCGCGTCGATCCTTCGGAAGGCGGCCGAGGCGGACCTCGCACCCGCCGCCTCGCTGGCCGGCGCGCTCGAGCCCGGCTCGCCGGAAGCGGTGCTCGCGCGCGTGGTCGCGCGACTGCCCGAGGTGGTCGAGGACGCGGCCGCGGCGCAGGAGACGCAGGGCGTCACGACGTACGCGACGGAGCTGGCCACCGCCTTCCATGCCTTCTACCGCGACGCGCGCGTGGTCGACGCCTCGGAGCCGGAGCGGTCGAAGCGGCGGCTCGCGCTCGTCGATGCGACCCGGATCTCCCTCGCAAACGCGCTCGCGCTGCTGGGGATCTCCGCCCCGGAGCAGATGTAGGGCCGGATCAGCCTCCGACGCCGACCGGGCCGGCGCCGAGCAGCTCCACGAGGTCGCTCGAGTTCGGCCCGATCGCCACGACGATGGTCGTGCGATCCGTGGCGTGCAGCCGGACGTCGCCTGTCTTGCCAAGCTTCTCCAGCGCTGCCGTCGCCGCGTCGTAGAACTCCACGGCATCCGTGTCCGAGTCCCACGTCGTGATCAGGCCGAGGGCGACGGTACCGTCGGCCTTCCGGTAGAGCCCGAGGCGATCGCCGCCCCAGCCCGCGGCAGCCCGGTTCGCGTCGACCGGCGCGACGCCGCCGAGCTTCAGCCAGGTGCCGATGAGCATCTCGCCCATCGTGTCCTGCCCGACCTCGGTCCAGCCCGTGCCGAGCTTCTTCGCGACGCCCGCCGGGATCTTGACGTCGATCGGGGCCTCGCGGGTCAGGTACTTGTCGGGATGCAGCACCTGCTCGGTGGAGTCGGGCGGATCGGCGAACGCTGCATCGACTGCCGCATACCCGCCCTGGCTGATGAGCCGCATCACGAACACGAGGCCGGACTGGTACGGGAAGAGCGAGGTCTGCTGGAGGTAGAAGGGCGCCTCGTTGAACGCCTTCATCGCCTCGGGATCGAGCCCGGCGGCGAACACCTGGCCCATCTCGGCCGAGCTGAGGTGGTCGGTCATCCACGTGGTCTGCGCGGACGTCGCGTCGCCCTCGACGAGCGCGAGCCGCGCGAGCGATCGGTCGCTCTGGTCGGACACGTCGATGCCGAGCTTGTCGAGGTCGAAATGCTGGTCCTGGAGCTGGTGCGTGAACTCGTGGGCATAGGTCGACTCGTCCACCGGGCCGACGGCCCCGCTGCGGTTGACGACGAACAGCTCGTTCGCCTCGGGTGAGTAGTACCCCGCGACCTGGCCGCCCTGGAACGCGAGCGTGATTGCGCGCAGCGACGAGCCTGCCGGAAGCAGGCCAAGGGTGATCAGCTCGTCTTCCGCGTCCTTCAGGCCTGCATCCGTGTGGGTGGAGTCGAACTCCTTCGCGAGGTTCTTCGCGAGCTGGCCGGCATCGATGACGACGGGGTCGACTGCCGCCGTCGGCTGGAGGCCGCGGATGGCCTCGACCTGGGTCCGGATGTCGCCGTAGACCTCGGCCAGCGGGCGCGGCGTGCCCGTGGGTAGCGGCGTCGCCGTGACGCTGGGCGTAGCGGGGGCGGCGGTGGGCGCAGGAGACGGGCTCGGGGGCGTCGTCGTGCACGCGCCGACGAGCACGGTCGCGGCGAGGAGCGCAGAGAGCGTGCGCGGTGCGCGGCGGTTGGACATGGGCGGCGATCCTACCCGGCCGCCGCCCAGGTGTCGTTGCGGGAAAGCCCGCAGCCTGCGCATTGGGGTTTCTTAACCGCTTGGGGCGTTGGGTCTGAACACCATCGGCATAGGGTTCTCCTCGGACCGAACCCTCGTGGTTCCATCCTCCCTCCCTCCGACCGGAGGCGCCGATTGGGCAGGCGCCTCCGGTCATTTCTTTGTCCCGAACCTGCAGCGACGGGGCCTGACGGGCGGCCGGCGTGCCGCCTTGCGACCCACGCCAGCTGCGCGCCTCGCGCCTTCGCGCTCCGGTGCTCGCGTGCGACCGTCGCGGCGGCGACGACCCGGCCGCGCGCCACCCGTCGCCGTGCATCGGGACAACCCGCAGACAAGCGACACCTGCCAGAATCAGGCTGATGGAAATCACGTGGTATGGGCAGACGTGCGTTCGGCTGCGCGGGCGCGAGGCGGTCGTCGTCAGCGACGCGTACCAGTCCGTGGTCGGGCCGACGGGGCGCGGGATCACGGCGGATATCGCGACGTTCAGCCATCTCGATGACGCGCCGCTTGCAAAGGCGAAGGGCAACCGGACACGCGGCGGCACGCTGATCCCGACGAGCCTCGAGTCGAGCTTCGCCGTCGATGGCCCGGGCGAATACGAGGTCAAGGACGTCCTCATCACGGGCGTCGGCACGTATCGCGACGACGCCAAGGGCGCCACCCGTGGCAAGGGCACCGCGTTCGTGGTCGAGCTCGATGGGCTGCACACGATCCACCTCGGCGACGTCGGGCACCTCCTGACCGAGGAGGAGCTCGGCGAGATCGGCTCGGTCGACATCGCCTGCGTGCCCGTCGGTGGCGGGCTCAACGCCGCGAAGACATCGGAGCTCATCGCCCAGCTGGATCCCAAGCTCGTCGTCGCGATGCCCGTGTGCGCCGACGATGCCGACTGTGCCGAGGCGCTCGCGAAGTTCTTCGGCGAGATGGGCGGCGATCCCACGCCCCAGCCGAAGCTGTCGGTGACGATCTCGACGCTCCCCGCCGAGACGACGACGGTCCTCCTGGAGTCGCGCGGCAAGGTCTAGCCGGCGCGCTCCAGCACGACGCGACCGCGCTTGATCACGGTCCGCACGAGATCCGCGGCGGGCCAGTACGGGATCTGTCGATGCGTCGGCACGTTCCAGATCACCAGGTCCGCGTAGCGGCCGGTCTCGATGGATCCAAGCTCATCTGCCAGCCCGAGCGCGGCCGCCGCGTTGATCGTCGTCGCCGCGAGCGCCTCCGACGGCGTCAGCTTCAGCTCGAGGCACGCGAGGGTCATCGCGAGCGGGAGGCTGGGTGTCGGTGAGGTCCCCGGATTGAAGTCGGTCGCGAGCGCGACGGGAATGCCACGGTCGATGAAGGTCCGCGCCGGCGTCGCGGGATCGTGCATCAGGAACCACTCGACCGTCGGCAGCACGACCGCGATGACGGGGTGGCCCTCCGCCGCGGCTGCGGCAAGCGCGTCGATGCCCGCGGGCGACGGGACCGCGAGATGGTCGGCGGACAGGGCCCCGATCTCGACCGCGAGCTCGGCGCCACCCGACGGGGCGAGCTCGTCGGCGTGCAGCCGCGATCCGAGCCCGAGACGCGCCGCCTCGACGAGGATCCGCCGGGCCTGCTCCGGGCTGAACACGCCGCGCTCGCAGAAGACGTCCGCGAAGCGCGCTCGACCCTGCGCCGCGACGCCCGGGAGCTGTTCCTCGATGAGATACCGGACATATGCCTCGGTGCCGTCGGGGCGGGCACGAAACTCGGGGGCCACCGCGTGTGCGCCGAGCCACGTGGGCAGGACCTCGACCGGTCCCTCCTTGCCGAGCTGGTACGCGACCTCGAGCAGGCGCAGCTCCGTGGGCAGGTCCAGCCCGTAGCCGGACTTCGCCTCGATCGTGGTGGTGCCATGGGCGAGCATCTCGCCGAGCCAGCGCCGCCCGTGCTCGAGCAACTGCTGGAACGAGGCAGCCCTCGTCGCCGCGACCGTGGACAGGATGCCGCCGCCGGCCTGGAGGATCTCGAGGTAGTCCGCGCCGCGTTGGCGCAGGACGAGCTCGCCCTCGCGCGAGCCCCCGAACAGCAGATGGGTGTGCGCGTCGATCAGCCCGGGCGTGACCGTGCCGCCGCCCGCATCGACGCGACCAAAGCGCGCGATCGGGTAGCCGCTCCCTTCGATCGCCTGGAGGAGCTCCGCGCGTGGCCCCGCGGCGAGGATCCGGCCCTCCCAGGTTGCGACGACCGGTGCCGCGTCGGCGGTCGTGTCGCCGCCGGGCGCCAGGAGCAGCGCCGGGTCGTCCATGCGGACCCCGAACCGGACCCCGCCGGCCATCGTCGCGACCTCGGCGACGTTCTCGATCAGGAGCCCGGGCAGCCCGTCCGCGGCGCGGCCGCCCTGGATCAGGCGGAGGCCCATCAGCCCGCCCGGATCAGCCCGCCGAGGTCCGAGCGGCGGCGAGGCGCTGCTCGAGGACCATCAGCGGCTGCGCGTCCCGCAGCTTGAGGTAGCTCGCCGCGGCGGCGAAGCGCTCCGGGAAGGGGACGTCGGTCCCAGCGTCGGCGTGCCGTGCGACGTCATCGAACGCCGCCTGCGGCGCGAGCCCGATCAGCTCGGATTCGCGGACTCGGACGCCGGCGGCCACCGCGAGCTTGCCGACCTCCTCCCACACCCGCCACATCGGCGTGGTCGCGAAGTCCAGGAGGTTCATGGAGACCTGCGCGCACTGCAGCTCCTCGATCCAGAAGCCGTTGCCCTGGACCGCGGGCAGGCCACCGCCGGACTCCCGGACCGTCCGCGCGATCTGCCTGGCGAGCTCAAGGTCCGTCGTCTCGAGGTTGATGTTCCAGGCGATCAGGAACGGACGCGCCCCCACGGCCACAGCGCCCAGCCGCGGGTGGACGCGCGCCGGCCCGAAGTCGGGGAGGCGCGTCTGCACGCCCGCCTCGAGATCATCGCGAACGCCTTCGTAGCCGCCCTTGCGCACGTCAGCCAGCCGGACCCGTTCCGGCCGCGTTGCCGCGCGGGCATACAGGTAGACCGGCAGCCCGAAGCGGTCCGCGACGCGCTCCCCGAAGGAGCGCGCGAGCGCGACGCAGTCGTCGATCGTCGTCGAGCCGAGGGGAACGAACGGGACGACATCGATCGCGCCGATGCGCGGGTGCTCCCCCGTGTGGACCTCCATGTCGATCGTCTCGATGGCGACCTCGATCGTCGACTCGAGCGCGTGCTCCACCGCGTCCGCTTCGCCGGCCATCGTCAGGACCGATCGGTTGTGGGAGGGATCGCTCGTCCGGTCGAGCAGGTACGCGCCATCGGTGGCCGAGACGGCGTTCGCGAGGCGGTCGACGACGTCCAGGCGCCGCCCCTCGGAGTAGTTCGGGACCGATTCGACCAGCACATGCCAATCGTGACAGGTGTCGGGCGCCCGATCTTGACGGGACGAATTGCCGCGCGTCGAGCCCCCACCCAGGTCGTCGGGTTGCCTTTGCGGACCACGTTCTCACTTTCTCGAAACTTGGTCTTGACATTTCGAAAGTGGATGTGCCATCCTTCGCCCATCGAACCACGAAACAGCAAGGAAGCAGCAGCAGACCAAGGAGCCCTACGATGATCAACTCGATGTTCAGCCTCGACCACCGGATCGCCGAGCTTCGTCCCAGCGAGAGCGAGCAGCGTGTTGCGCGCCAGGTGCGCGACGCGGCGCTGTCCGCCGACCGCACCGGGAAGACGAGCGCCGGCACCCGCCACACCATCTCGTTCGATCGCTCGGCGGGGCAGGCGTCGCGCCTGTTCGCGAGCTGATGGCCGCCACGGCAGCAGCTCCAGCCGACATGGCCGCCTCGACGTCGCGCAACCCCTTCGCGGGCCGCGACTTCCGACTCCTCTGGGTCGGCGAGGCGGTCTCCGCCGTCGGCGACCAGTTCGCGCTCATCGCGCTGCCATGGCTGGCGCTCGTGCTCACCGGCAGCGCCCTCGCCCTGGGCGGCGCGATGGCGTTGATGGCGATCCCACGCGCGGTGCTGATGACCTTCGGCGGCGTCGCTGTCGATCGCTTCTCGCCGCGCCGGGTGATGCTCGGCTCGAATGCCGTGCGCCTCGTCGCCGTGGCGATCCTCGGCGCCGTGGTCCTCGGCGGCCAGGCGCAGCTGTGGATGCTCTACGCGTTCGCGCTCGTCTTCGGCGTCGCCGACGCGTTCTTCTTCCCCGCCCAGACGGCGATCGTGCCCGAGCTCGTCGCAGACGAGCAGCTCCCGCGGGCGAACGGCATCGTCCAGGGCACGGCGCAGATCACCGTGCTCGTTGGGCCCGTCGCGGCCGGGATCGTGATCGCCGCACTCGGTGGCTCGGCCACGGCGGCATCGGTCGCCGGCATCGGTGCGGCGCTCCTGTTCGACGCCGTGACGTTCGTCGTGTCGATCGTGACGCTCGTGCTGATCCGTCCGCGCGCCCACGTCGTGCAGGCGCACGACTCGGTGCTCGAGTCGATCAAGGAAGCCGGGCGCTTCATCTGGGCGTCCAAGGGCATGCGCGCGATGATCCTCGTGAGCCTGGCCGCGAACTTCCTGATCGTCGGCCCGTTCGAGGTCGGCATGCCGTTCATCGCCTACTCCCGCCTGCCCGAGGGCGCGGCCGCGTTCGGCATCGTCACCGCGGCATTCGGTGGTGGGTCGCTCGTCGGGCTGCTGCTCGGCTCGATGCTCCCGGCACCGTCGCCGCGTCGCTTCGGGGCCGTCGTGATCCTGCCGATGGCCCTCGCTGGCCTGAGCGTCGCCGGGTTGTCGGCGGCCCACTCCACCATCGTGGCCGCGGGACTCACGGCCATTGCCGGGATCGCGCTCGGGTTCACGAACCTGCTCAGCATCACCTGGATCCAGCGACGGATCCCGGCGGCGCTCATGGGTCGCGTGATGAGCCTGCTCATCACCGGCTCGGTCGGGCTCGTGCCCGTGTCGATGTTCCTTGCCGGGTTCCTGGTCCAGCTCAACGTCGACCTGACGATGCTCGCCGCCGGCCTCGGGATGACCGTCGTCGCGCTGGTCGGCGTCGCGTCGAAGTCGGTGCGGAACCTCGGTCTCGAGCCCGCGGTGGAGGATTCCGCTGCTGCCGCCGCGGCCGCCGAGGGCGCCGATGTCTCCCAGGAGCCCACGGACCAGGCGCCAGCCGCCACGCCCGCCTGATGTCCCTGCCGGACCGGATCCTCGGCTCGCCGCTGCTCCAGCCCCTCCGGACCCGGGACTACCGGCTGCTCGTCGTCGGTGCCGTCGTCTCGCTCCTTGGCGACGGCTTCTACTTCATCGCGCTTGCCTGGCAGGTCTACTCGATCTCGAACGTGCCGACCGCGCTCTCCATCGTGGGCGTGGCCGGCACCGTCCCGATGATCGCGCTCGTGCTCATCGGCGGCGCGCTCTCGGACCGCTTCGACCGTCGGAAGCTGATGATCGGCGCCGACCTGCTGCGCGCGGCGGCAATCGGCACGATGGCGGTGCTGTCGATCCTCAATGTCATCGAGCTGTGGCACATCGTCGGGCTGGTGCTCTTCGTGAGCGCCGGCCAGGCATTCTTCAACCCCGCCTCCACCGCGCTCATGCCCGACCTGCTGCCGGAGCAGCACCTCCCGGGCGCAAACGCGCTGACCTCGATGTACCGGCCGATGCTCGCCCGACTGATCGGGCCGGCGATCGCCGGCTTCGTGGTCGCGGCCGCCGGGTCGGGCGTGGCGTTCGGGATCGATGCCACCTCGTACGTCGTCTCCGCGATCGCCATCAGCGCGATTCGGGCTCGTCCCACGACGAAACCCGCCGAGGACCACGGCCCCCGCCATGTCATCGCGGATGTCCGCGAAGGCCTTCGCTACGTGAAGGGCCAGCCCTGGATCTGGGCGACGCTCATCTCGGCCATGCTGAGCCTGCTCGTGTTCCTCGGCCCGATGGAGGTGCTCGTCCCCTACCTCGTGAAGAACCGGCTGAACCTTGGCCCGGAATCGCTGGGGGCGATCTTCGCAGCGGGCGGCGTCGGCGCAATGCTCACCGCGTTCGTCGTCGGCAGCGTGGGCCAGCCGAAGCGCCGCGTGACGGTGATGTACGTGTCCTGGTCGCTCGGGGTGCTGCTGATCGCGGTCTACGGGCTCATGACGAGCATCTGGCAGGCCGTGCTCGCGGGCTTCGTGCTGTCGGGCGCGTTCGAGCTCGGATCGATCATCTGGACGACGATGCTCCAGCAGCGCGTGCCACGGGAGCTTCTCGGCCGCGTCTCGAGCCTCGACTGGCTCGTGTCGACCGGCCTCGTGCCGGTGTCGTTCGCCCTGACCGGCCCGATCGCCGCGCTGATCGGTCCCGAGGTCACGATCGTCGGCGCGGCCGTGATCGGCGCAGTGTTGATGTCGCTGCTGCTCTTCTATCCCGGCGTCCGCGACCCCGAGCGTGAGCCCGCGCCGGTGGCCGAGGTGGCGGGCTAGCTAGCGCTTCGGGTCGAGCATCGGGACGTGCACGCCGCGCTCGTGCGCGACGTCGATCGCGTGCTCGTAGCCCGCGTCCACGTGGCGCAGGACGCCCATCGCGGGATCCGTCGTGAGCACGCGCTCCAGCTTCTGCGCCGCGAGGTCCGTGCCGTCGGCGACGACGACCATGCCCGCGTGCTGCGAGTAGCCGATCCCGACACCGCCACCGTGGTGGATCGAGACCCACGTCGCGCCGGCCGCGGTGTTCACGAGTGCGTTGAGCAGCGGCCAGTCGGCGACCGCGTCGGAGCCGTCCTTCATTGCCTCGGTCTCGCGGTTCGGTGAGGCGACGGAGCCGGAGTCGAGGTGGTCACGCCCGATCACGATCGGCGCCGAGACCTCGCCGCTGCGGACCAGCTCGTTGAAGGCGAGCCCGGCCTTCGAGCGTTCGCCGTAGCCGAGCCAGCAGATCCGGGCGGGCAGGCCCTGGAACGGCACACGCTCCTCGGCCATCTCGATCCAGCGTCGCAGCCCGGCGTCCCCGGGGAACAGCTCGAGGATGGCGCGGTCCGTGCGCAGGATGTCCTTCGGATCGCCGGACAGTGCGGCCCAGCGGAACGGACCCCGGCCCTCCTCGAACTGAGGCCGGATGTACGCGGGCACGAAGCCGGGGTAGTCGAAGGCGTCGGCGACGCCGGCATCCTTCGCCTGCGCCCGCAGGTTGTTGCCGTAGTCGAAGACCACGGCGCCCGCCTCCTGGAAGGCGAGCATCGCCCGGACGTGGTCGGCCATCGAG
>DATAIB010000018.1:0-2388 GCA_036262855.1 Candidatus Limnocylindrales bacterium | reverse complement strand
CCTGCTCATCTACGGCGAGCTGCCGACCGAGCAGCAGCTGGCCGACTGGACGACCTCGATCAAGCGCCACACGCTGCTGCACGAGGAGTTCCGGCGCTTCTTCGACGGCTTCCCGATGGACGCCCACCCGATGGGCATCCTCGCCTCCGCGGTCGCGGCGCTGTCGACCTTCTACCAGGGCTCGGAGAACCCGCTCGACCCGGACGACGTCGAGATCACCACGGTCCGGCTGATCGCGAAGATGCCGACGATCGCGGCCTACGCGTACAAGAAGTCGGTCGGCCAGCCGTTCGTCTACCCGGACAACAGCCTCGACTACGAATCGAACTTCCTGCGGATGATGTTCGCGGTCCCGGCCGAGCCGTACGCGGTCGACCCGGAGGTCGCCGCGGCCTTGCGGGTGCTGCTGATCCTGCACGCGGACCACGAGCAGAACTGCTCGACGTCGACCGTGCGGCTGGTGGGCTCATCGCACGCCAACCTGTATGCCTCCATCTCCGCTGGCATCTCCGCCCTGTGGGGCCCGCTCCACGGCGGCGCGAACCAGGAAGTCCTGGAGATGCTCGAACAGATCAAGCGCGACGGCGGCGACGTCTCGAAGGCGGTCGCGCGGGCGAAGGACCACACGGACGGCTTCCGGCTCATGGGCTTCGGGCATCGCGTCTACAAGAACCACGACCCGCGCGCCCGGATCATCAAGGCCGCCGCGGACACGATCCTCGCCAAGATGGGCGCGGACGACGACCTGCTGCGCATCGCCCGCGAGCTCGAAGAGGTGGCCCTCGAGGACTCGTACTTCGTCGACCGCAAGCTCTACCCGAACGTCGACTTCTACAGCGGCCTGATCTACCGCGCGCTCGGCTTCCCGATCGGGATGTTCACGGTGCTGTTCGCGATCGGCCGGCTGCCGGGCTGGATCGCGCAGTGGCGCGAGATGATGACCGACCCGGATTCGCGGATCGGTCGCCCGCGCCAGCTGTACGTCGGCTCGCCGGAACGCGACTACGTCTCGATGGCCGGACGGGGTCGCTGACCGGCTCGACGGGGGTCCGCGGCTACCATCGCCGCATGACTGACGAACGGCCCTATTCCCCCGGCCTCGAGGGGGTCGTCGCGGCCGAGACCGCGCTCGGCTACGTGGACGGCGAGCGTGGCCGCCTCCTCTATCGCGGCTACCGGATCGGCGATCTTGTCGAGCGCGGGACGTATCCCGCCGTCGCGAACCTGCTCTGGACCGGCGACTGGGATCCCTCGTGCACGATGGCCACGGCGCCCGTGCCCGCCCCGGTGCTGGCGGCCATCCGCGCCCTGCCGGCCGACGCCATCCCGATGGATGCGCTGCGAACCGCGGTCTCGGCATGGGGCGCAACCCAGAAGCTCACCTGGCCGCCGACGCCCGAGCAGGCGCGCGCACTCACCGCGTTCTCGCCCTCGGCGCTGGCCGCCTTCGCGCGCATCCGTGCGGGCAAGGACGTCATCGAGCCCGATCCCTCCCTCGACCTCGTCGCCGGGTTCCTGTACCAGCTCACGGGTTCCGTGCCGGACGCGGGCACGGCGCGAGCGCTCGACGCGTACTTCATGGTCGGCGCGGAGCACGGGCTGAACGCCTCGACGTTCGCGGCACGGGTGATCACCTCGACGCAGTCGGACATCGCGTCGGCCGTCTCCGGCGCGATCGGCGCGCTCAAGGGGCCGCTGCATGGCGGTGCGCCGACCCACGTCGTCGAGCAGATCCACACCGTCGGCTCGCCCGAGCGGGCCGAGCAATGGGTGCGCGACACGCTCGCCAAGGGCGAGCGGCTCATGGGCTTCGGGCACCGGGTCTACCGCGCGTACGACCCACGCGCAGTCGCGCTGCGCAAGGTCGCCGAGTCGATGGAGCATCCACCGGAGTGGCTCGCGCTGGCGATCGCCGTGGAGGACGTCGCCCTCCGCGTCCTGGCCGAGAAGCACCCGGAGCGGCCGCTCAAGACGAACGTGGAGTTCTACGCGGCGCCGGTGCTCATGGGCGTCGGCCTCACGCCGGACCTGTTCCCGGCGACGTTCGCGCTCGCTCGACACGCCGGCTGGACCGCGCACATCCTCGAGCAGGCGGGCGCGAACCGGATCATCCGGCCCTCGGATCGGTACGTCGGCCCCGCGGAGCGCGACCTCCCCGCCTGACGGCCCGGCGCGGCGCGAGCGCGCGTTCGTCCCCGATCTGCTCGAGCCACGCAGGCGTAGATTCACGCCACAAGGAGGCCGCCCGTGCTTGCCCGCGCACTGACCCGGCTCATGGATGCCCAGACCGGCTGGACGAAGCCGCTGGGTGACGCCGTCCATCGATTCCTCTTCGCGCTGTTCCAACGCGCCACGCCGCTGCGGGACCTGCTCATCGGACGATGGCTG
>DATAIB010000017.1:0-5821 GCA_036262855.1 Candidatus Limnocylindrales bacterium | reverse complement strand
GGTTCCGGCCGCGGTACGACGGCCGGCTCGGACTGCCGATGCTGCTCGTGGGGCTCGGCGGGTAGCGCTTCCTAGCTGTCCAGGCCGGAAAGCGCGCGGATCCGGCGTGCGACGGCGGACATGTCGTCGTCGCTGTGGCCGTCCTGCATCAGGCCGGCTTCGATCTGCTCACAGAGCTCGCTGACCGGGAGCGTCGCGTCCAGCTCGCGGGCCATCGCCAGCGCGATGTTGAGGTCCTTGCGATGCAGTGAGACCTTGAAGCCGAGCGGGTAGTCGTTGTCCTTCATCCGACTGCTGCGGTTCGTCAGCACCCACGATTGCGCAGCGCCGCCGGAGAGCGCGCCGACGACCTGGTCGATGTCCAGGCCGGCCTTGAGCGCGAGCACGATCCCCTCCGCGACGCCGATGTACGTGCCCGCGAGGATCACCTGGTTCACCGCCTTGACGGCCTGGCCGGAGCCGATCGGGCCGACGTGGGTGATGGTCGTGCCCAGGCTCTCGAGGACGGGCCGGGCCTTCTCGAGATCGGCCGCGTCGCCGCCGATGAAGATCGAGAGGGTGCCCTTCTTCGCGCCCTCGCTGCCGCCGGAGACGGGGCCGTCGAGCATCGCGATGCCGTCGGCGCCAAGACGTTGCGCGAACTCGCGGGTCGCCGACGGCGAGATCGTCGACATGTCGACGACGAGCGTCCCGGGCGTCGCGCCCGCGGCGACGCCGTCGGTTCCGAAGAGGACCTCCTCGACGTCCGGCGTGTCGGACACGATCGTGACCACGATGTCGCTGTTCGCGGCGACGTCCGCCGGGCTCTCGCGGATGGTGACGTTGGCGAGGTCCGCCAGCTCGGGCGCGCGGCCGGGCGTCCGATTCCAGGCACTCACCTCGAAGCCGGCACGTGCCGCGTTCGCGGCCATGGCGCCGCCCATCGTTCCGAGCCCGACAAACCCGACTCGCATCGCTGCCTCCTTGCCGGACGAGCGTACGAGCGCGCGAGCCGTCGTGCCTGCCGCAGTGGGCCGGATGGCGCTGGGCGCGGGGCGGGCTGTCGTCGATCCTGTGGTCGTGAACGCCATCGCGAGCGCGCGCTTCGCCATGCACGCGCTCGCCGTCCCGAGCGCCGTGAGCGACTACCGCAAGGGCGTCGCCGCTGCGCTGGCGGCCGGTCTCGCGTTCGGGATCCTCGGACCGCTGAGCAACGTTGCGTATGGCGGGGGCATGGGCTCCGCCACGTTCGCGGCACTGCGCGCCACGATCGGAGCGGCCGCCGTCGGGATGGTCATCCACGCCGCCGGGCATCCGACGATCGCGCTCAGCACCCTTCGGCGCCGCGATCGCGTGCTCCTCCTCACGACGGCGCTCGCCCAGGCAAGCCTGTCGCTCAGCCTCTTCGCGGCGTACGGCGCGATGCCCGTCGCTTCCGTTCTCGCGGTGTACTTCTGCTACCCGCTCATCGTCGCAGGCGCTTCGATCGTCCTCGGGCGGGAGCGCCTCACGGTGGCACGGGCGGCCGGGCTCGTCGTTGCCCTCGGCGGACTCGCCGCCGTGCTGCTCGGGAGCGCCCCCGGCGCGCTCTCCGTGTCGGTCCTGGGCGTCGGGCTCGCCGCGTTCGCGGCCACCTGCCAGGCGGCGTACCTGGTTGTCTCGCGCAACGGGTTCTCCAGAGTCCCGACGGATCAGGCGAGCGCCCTGATCCTGGGCGGTGCCGCGGTGCTGCTCTGGCTCGTCGCGGTGCCGGTGGACCTCGCCGCGGGCGTCGGGTGGCTCGCATCACCGTCGGCGTGGCTCGCGGTGGCGGTCGCCGGGCTGATCGGCGCGGCGTTCGCGAAGGTGGTCCTGTTGGCGGCGGTTCGACGCGTGGGCGGCACCCGAACCTCGGTGCTGCTGCTGTCGGAGCCGATCGTCGGCACCGTGCTCGCTGCGCTCCTGCTCGGACAGGGCCTCTCGGCGCTCCAGGTGCTCGGCGGGGTCGGGGTGTTGGTGGGCGCGGGGCTCGCGCAGCGCCCGGCCCGCGGACGGGTCCGTCGCCGCACCGATCAGAGCCGCCACTCCAACAGCAACGTCCGCTCCTCGATCGTGGCGCCCGCCTTGCGATAGGTGCCGACCGCGGCAGCGTTGTCCTCATCGGTGAGAACCCACATGCCGCGGCAGCCGCGTTCGCGCGCGAGCGCAGCAAGTGCCTCGACGAGCGCGGTCCCGATCCCGCGACGCTGCGAGGCCTCGGTCACGCTGAGCTCGTACAGGAACATCTCGGTGCCCTTGTCGGGGTGCGTGAGCTCGACCCCGCTGACCATCCCGACCGGCTCCCCCGCCTCGAGCGCGAGCAGCAGGTGGTGATCCGCAGACACCAGGAAGCGCGCCACGGCATCCTCGCGCAGCGGATTGTCGAAGAGATCGGTGCCATCGGCGCGGCGGAGGAGGTCGCGGTTGGCGTCGGTCACGCGGCGGATCTCGACGGCGGTCGTCCCGGTCGTGTCGGTCGCGTCGCTCTCGGCGTGGGGCATATCTAGATGCTATCGCTGCCGCTTGACATGTGACTAACCAGTCACATATTGTCCGGACCGTGGACGACTCGACGGCTCCGGCGTTCCGGGCGCTGGCCGACCCGAGTCGGCGGCTGCTCCTGGACCGGCTCTTCGAGCGTGACGGCCAAACGCTCGGCGAGCTCACCGCTCACCTGCCGGACATGACCCGATTCGGGGTGATGCGGCACCTGGGGGTCCTCGAGGAGGCGGGCCTGATCTCGACGCGGAAGGAAGGTCGCGAGAAGCGCCACTTCCTCAACCCCGTCCCGATCCGGCGCATCCACGACCGATGGATCAGCAAGTACGCGGCGCCCGTCGTGGGAACGATGAGCGCCATCAAGGACCACCTGGAGGCACCACCGATGGCCGTTTCGCCCGATGCGCCCGAGCACGTCTACAGCATCTACATCAACGCCGAGCCGGAGCGCGTCTGGCGCGCGATCACCGACGGCGCCGAGACCGAGCAGTACTACTTCGGCACGATCGTGAAGTCGGACTGGAAGGTCGGCTCGCGGGTGAGCTACGACTACCCGGACGGCACCGTCGCCGCCGACGGCGAGGTTCTCGCCTGCGATCCACCGAACCGGCTCGAGATGACGTTCCTGGCGCGCTGGGATCCGGAGGTGGAGGCTGAGGGCCACGTCCGCCACACCTGGGAGCTTGCCGCCGAGGACGGCCAGACCAGGCTCACCGTCACGACGAGCGGCATCAAGGCGGGATCGAAGACCGCGGAGAGCTTCGGCAGCGGGATCATCTTCATCGTGTCCGGGCTCAAGACATTCGTCGAAGGCGGTCGAACGGCGGTCGTCGCCGGCTGACGGCGACCGATCGGGATTCGAACGACGGCCCTCGCGGGCGACCGCGGGGGCCGTTCCACGTCTCGCCGGCGCGGCGGCCGGGCTACGCTCCCGGCCGTGAACCGGCTGGGCCGTCTGGGGTTGCTGATCGGGCCGGCGCTCGTGCTGCTCGTCGCGGCGCTGACGCCGGCGTCTGCCATGTATCCCGATCAAGGCGACGTGGGGCTGTACCTCCAGAAGGCGCATGCGGTCGTGACGGGGCTGCTGCCCTACCGCGACGTGCCGTTCGAGTACCCGCCCGCGGCGCTGATCCCCATGGTCGTGCCGTATCTCGCCGGGTTTGCACCTGACCTGGGATTCGATGCGTACCGGGTTCTGTTCGCCGCGTGGGAAGCAGCGCTGCTCCTCGGCCTCGGCTTCGTGGTGGAGCGCATCGGGGTGCACATCGGCAACCGCTGGGCGGTCGCCCGGCTCATCGTCGTCGTCGTCGGCGCCATCCTCGCCATCACCTGGCGCTATGACCTGTTCCCGAGCGTGCTCGTGATGGTCGCCCTGTGGGCGGCGATCGAACGCCGGCCGATGCTCGTCGGGCTCGCGCTCGGCCTCGGGGTGCTCGCCAAGCTGTACCCGGTGGCCCTCCTGCCGGCGCTCGCGCTGCCGTGGCTCCGACCGTTCGACCCTGGCCGGCTCGTCCGGCTCGGCGCGACGTTCGGGCTGACGATCCTTGCCGGGCTGGCGCCGTTCTACCTGCTCGCCGGCGACAACGCGTTCGGGTTCATGAGCTACCAGGTCGGCCGAGGGCTCCAGATCGAGTCGATCGGCGGCGGGCTGGCCGTCCTTGCCGGGCTCATCGGCGGCGACGCGCCCAGGCTGTCGTTCGGGTTCAGCGCGGTCCAGGTGGAGGGGCAGCTCGCGACGGCGCTGCTCGGGATCCTGCCGATCGTCACGGTGATCGGGTTCGGGCTGCTGGCGTGGTTCGGCTGGACCCGGGTGCAGGACGAAGCGCGTGCCGTCCGGAGCGACGACGACGGCAGCGTCCGGCCCGAGACGCTCGTCACGCTGACCTTCGCGTCACTGCTGCTTCTGCTCGTGACCAGCAAGGTGTACTCGATCCAATACGTTGTCTGGATCGTGCCGTTCGTCGCCCTGCTGCGCGGCTGGCAGTTCTGGCTCGGCGTCGCGGTCGTCGCCCTGACGATGCCGATCCACCCGCTCCTGTATTCCGACCTGGTGCAGCAGCAGGCGCTGCCGATCCTCGTGCTGAACCTTCGCAACGCGCTCGTCGTGGCGCTCCTGGGCTGGTTGCTGGTCTCGTTACGCCCATCGAGGCCGATTGCCCTACGGTAAGGGCGACCCCCTCCGAGCCCCCACCATCGCGAGGTGTTCCCATGGCCGAAGTCCTGCTGTTCCACCACGCCCAGGGTCTGACCCCTGGCGTCATCGCGTTCGCCGACGAGCTCCGCGCCGCCGGCCACACCGTGCACACGCCCGACGTGTTCGATGGTCGGACGTTCGACTCGATCCCCGCCGGGATGGAGTTCATCCAGGGCGTCGGCTTCGAGGCCATGGGCGAGAAGGCGATGGCGTTTGCAGATGACCTGCCGGCCGGGCTCGTGTACATCGGGATGTCGTTCGGTGTGGTGCCGGCGCAGCAGCTTGCACAGAAGCGGCCGGGTGCGAAGGGCGCCGTCCTCTTCTATTCCGCGATCCCGCTGACCGGCGAATGGGGCCTTGGGCCGTGGCCGAAGGGCGTGCCGGTCCAGATCCATGGCGCCGACAACGACCCGATCTTCGTCGGCGAGGGCGACATCGAGGCCGCGAAGGAGATCGTCGCCACCGCGGACGACGCTGCGCTCTTCCTCTACCCCGGCGATCAGCACTACTTCGCCGACAGCTCGCTGCCGTCGTATGACCCGGAGGCGACCGCGCTCGCGACGCGCCGCGTGCTGGAGCTGCTCGGCCGCGTGTGACCTGACGCCGGATTGGCTCGCGTTTGTTCGATTCCGCGCGAGGACCGCGAACACCGAGCGATCCCGCCGTCCGGGACACTCCGCGGGTGATCGATCCGGAGTCCTCGCGCGTCGTCGCGATCGCCGAGCAGCTGGCGACGCTGACGGCTGAACGCGAGCGCGACCTCGACCGGTCCTTGCCGGACGATGCGGCCCGACGAATCCGCCAGCTCCGCGACCACCTCACGGGACACGTCCTGCCCCGGGCGCGCAGCCTCGACGCGCCGGTGCTCGTCCTGCTGCTCGGGCCGACCGGCGCGGGCAAGTCCAGCCTGATGAACGCGCTCGCGGGGTTCCGTGCGAGCCCCGCGGGCGTGATGCGGCCGACCACCCGCGGCGTCGTCGTGGCGGCCAGGCCGGACGCACGTTCGTCGCTGCTGGCGGAAGGTGCGCCGCTCGCAAAGCTGGCCGGCGAGCGACTGGCGTTCGTGGCGTCTCCTGCGGCGCCCGAGGGCGTGGCACTCGTCGACTCGCCGGACGTCGATTCGATCGAGCA
>DATAIB010000016.1:0-1814 GCA_036262855.1 Candidatus Limnocylindrales bacterium | reverse complement strand
CGATCCACCCGGGCTACGGGTTCCTCTCGGAGGACGAGAACTTCGCGGAGGTGGTTCGCGCCCACGACCTGACGTTCATCGGACCGCCGCCCTCGGTGCTCGACAAGTTCGCCTCGAAGGAAGCAACCCGGCGTCTTCTCGGCGGCTATGGCCTCCCGACGATCCCAGGCTCCTCGATGATCACCGACGACGACCACGCCCTCCGCGAGGCGGAGCGCATCGGCTATCCGGTGCTGATCAAGCCGTCCGCCGGCGGCGGCGGCAAGGGCATGCGCATGGTCCGGACGTCACGCGAGCTCGAGTCAGCGATCAAGATCTGCCGCTCCGAGGCGAAGTCGGCGTTCGGCGACGACTCCATCTACCTCGAGAAGTGGCTCGACGACAACCGCCACGTCGAAGTCCAGGTCGCGGTCGACAAGTTCGGCGCCGGCGTCCACTTCGGCGAGCGGGACTGCTCGGTCCAGCGCCGTCACCAGAAGATCCTCGAGGAGGCGCCGACGCCGGCACTCTCTGCGCAGGCCCGTGCCGCGCTCGCCGAGAAGGCGGTGCGCGCCGTCGTCGCGGCGGGCTACGAGAACGTGGGCACGTTGGAGTTTCTCGTCGACGGCACGGGCGAGGCGTACTTCATCGAGATCAACTGCCGCATCCAGGTCGAGCACCCGGTCACGGAGATGCTCACCGGCATTGACCTCGTCGCGCTCCAGATCGGGATCGCGGCGGGCGAGCCGCTCGGCCTCCGGCAGTCGGACATCGTCACCCGCGGGCACGCAATCGAGTTCCGCATCAACGCCGAGGACCCGGCGCACGACTTCCGGCCCGGCGCCGGGATCATCGAGCAGTACCACGCCCCCGGCGGCCCGGGGATCCGCATGGACTCGCACCTCTACCCGGGCTACGAGGTGCCGCCGTACTACGACTCGCTCCTCGGCAAGCTCGTCGTCTGGGGCCCCGACCGCCCGACGGCGATCGCGCGCGGCCGTGCCGCGCTCGAGGAGCTGCTCGTCGACGGCGTGACGACGAACATCGAGATCCATCGAGCCCTGCTCGACAACGAGACCTTCCTCGAGGGACGCATGACCACGAACCTGCTCGACCGCGTTGGCGGCGCCGCCTTCCTGGCCGCCGCGACCGCGGGCGCTCGCTGAGCGATGACCGACACGACGACAGCGGCAGCCGACACCGCGCCCGCGCCCAGGTCCGACCCGCTCGCCGCGCCCGGCACGGTGCACACCACCCGCGAGATCGAGGCGCTGATCCCGCATCGATGGCCGCTGCTCATGGTCGACCGCATCGTCGAGTACGACCCGGACGCGAAGCGCATCGTCGGGATCAAGGGCATCACCGCGACCGAGTTCTGGGCGCAGGGCCACTTCCCGGGCCTGCCGATCCTGCCCGGGGTCCTCCAGGTCGAGGCGCTGGCGCAGACGATGGCCGTGTATGTCGCGAAGCAGCCCGGGTTCGGGGATCGCATCGGGCTCTTTGCCGGCATCGACGACGTCCGCTTCAAGCGCATCGTCGTGCCCGGCGACACGCTTCGGCTCGAGGTCACCATGGAGAAGCTCGGCTCGCGCTTCGGCAAGGGTCGCGGCGTCGCCACGGTGAACGGCGAGGTCGCCTGCGAGGGGCTGCTGAGCTTCATCATCCCGCCCGAAGGCACCCTCCGATGACCTTCGCGGATGCGCGGCGCGGCCGGGCTGGCAGCCCAGATTTCGTGGCACAACTGCATCGGAATGGGCTGGGAGCCCAGTTCGCGACGCGTTTGGGTGCCGAAATGGCCATCAAATGGGCTGGCAGCCCAGTTGGACGCATTCCGG
>DATAIB010000015.1:0-2819 GCA_036262855.1 Candidatus Limnocylindrales bacterium | reverse complement strand
CCGCTCGCACCTCCGCCAGCCCACGACCCGACTGAGCACAGGAGCCGACGTTTGGACCAGGTCCCGGCGATGCTCGCTCCCGGCACCCCGGCCGCAGGCCGGCGGCGATTCGGCCGGCCGCACTGGCCACGGCTGTCCCCGCTCGCGCGCCGCGAGGCGCGGCTCGGCTACCTGTACATCGCGCCGTGGATCATCGGCTTCGTTGCCTTCACGGCGCTGCCGATGCTGGCGACGTTCGGCTTCACGTTCGTCAACCTCACGCTCGCCCAGAAGGAGCCCCTGCAGTTCGTGGGGCTCGACAACTACGTCCGGCTGGCCAATGACGGCCAGGTCTGGGAGTCGCTGTCGGTCACGCTCCGGTTCGCGCTCCTGTGGCTCCCGGTCTCGATCATCGTGCCGTTCCTGGTCGCCCTCGGCCTGAACAGCAAGCTGCTCAAGGGCGCGGCGATCATGCGCAGCCTGTTCTTCCTGCCGTACGTGGTGCCGTTCGTGGCCGGCGTGCTGGTCTGGGAGCAGATGCTCTCGGACACCGGCTGGCTCAACGGCGCGCTGCGGCTCGTGGGGGTCACGGACCCGCCATCGTGGCTGTTCAGCCAGACGTTCATCTATCCCGCGCTCGTGGCAATCGGCATCTGGGGCATCGGCGCCGGGATCGTGATCAATCTCGCGGGCCTGCGGGGCATCCCCACCGAGCTCTACGAGGCGGCCCGCATCGATGGCGCCGGGGCGTGGGCGCAGCTGCGCAACGTGACCATCCCGATGATGTCGCCGATCCTGTTCTACACGCTGATCCTCGGCGTGGTCGACGTGCTCCAGTACTTCCTCGTCCCGCTCGTGCTCAAGAACGGAACCGGCGAGCCGGGCGGGCAGACGCTGTTCTACAACCTGTACCTGTACAAGACCTTCTTCACGTACCAGGAGCTGTCGTACGGCGCGACGCTGGCGTGGCTCCTGTTCGGGATCACGCTCGTGATCACGCTGCTGCTCTTCGCGCTGAGCCGGCGGTGGGTCTACTACGCGGGC
Source organism: Candidatus Limnocylindrales bacterium (assembly GCA_036262855.1). Lineage (GTDB taxonomy): Bacteria > Chloroflexota > Limnocylindria > Limnocylindrales > CSP1-4 > UBA5189. Next base: position 1,796 of record DATAIB010000015.1, on the reverse strand, counting down.
GAGCGATGACCGGGCCAGCGATGACGGAGATCACGCGATGAGCGCCGGCGCGAGCTCCGCTGCCTCGCCCTCGCCCTCGCCTGCGCCACGTCGCGCGCGGCGCGTGCGCCGAACGGCCGCCGAGTGGACGCGGATGGGCGTCCTGACGTCGCTGTTCGTCGCAATCCTGATCGCGTTCCTGTCCCCGCTCGCGTACAGCTTCGTCGTGTCGCTCAAGACCCCGGACCAGATCACCGCGCCCAACGCGCCGATCCTCCCGTCTGACCCGGCGACGTACGAGTACAACGGCAGGACGGTCAACATCTACAACGTCCCGATGCCCGACGGGTCCATCCGGGAGCTCGCGATCATCAAGCCGGGTCGCACGCAGAGCGACTTCATCGACCCCTCGAACCCGAGCGCACCGCCGATCACGTGGCAGGGCTCGTGGCGGACGCTCACGCAGCCGTGGCAGGTGGCGCCGCATCCCGAGAACTACTCGACCGTGTGGGACCTCATCAACTTCCCGCTCCTGCTGCGGAACACGATCCTGCTGTCGGCGATCGGGACGTTCGGGACCGTGCTGTCATGCACGCTCGTGGCGTACGGGTTCGCACGATTCCGGTTCCCGGGGCGGGGCCTCCTGTTCACGATCCTGCTGGCAACGATCTTCCTGCCGGGCGCGGTCACGCTGATCCCGACCTACGCGATCTTCAACAAGATCGGCTGGGTGGGCACGTGGCTGCCGCTGCTCGTCCCCACGTTCTTCGCGAACGCCTACGACGTCTTCCTGCTGCGCCAGTACCTGATGACGATCCCGCGCGACCTGGACGAGGCCGCCGCCATCGACGGCGCCGGCTCGTTCCGGATCCTGCGCTCGGTGATCCTGCCGCAAGCGTGGCCGGTGCTCGTTGCCGTGTTCATCTTCAGCTTCGTGTACTCGTGGAACGACTTCTTCGGGCCGCTGATCTACCTCGCCGGGCACGCGGACCTGGTGCCGCTCCAGGTGGGGCTCGCCTCGTTCCACGGCATCTACTACACGAATCCCGCGTACATCCAGGCCGGCAACCTCATGACCCTGCTCATCCCGGTGCTCCTGTTCGTGATCTTCCAGCGGGTGTTCATCCGCGGCGTCGTCATCACCGGCGTCGAGAAGTAGCCGATGGCGGGATCGCGGTTCCGGGTCGCGCTCACGTTCGACGCGGAGCACCCCGATCGACCGTCGGCGCCGGGCGTTCAGGAGCGGCTGCTGGACCTCCTCGCGCGTGATGCCGTTGCCTCGACGTTCTTCATCCAGGGCCGCTGGGCTGAGGCATACCCGGCGACGGCGCGGCGAATCGCGGAGGACGGCCACCTCATCGGCAACCATTCGCACTATCACGCTCGGATGCCGCTGCTGAACGCGCGCGGGCTCCGCGCGGACGTCGCCGATGCGGAGGCGGCGATCATCGACGCGACGGGGATCGATCCCCAGCCGTGGTTCCGCTGCCCGTTCGGCGCCGGATCGGCGAACGAACGCGTCCAGCGGATCATCCGGGCTGCCGGCTACCGCCACGTCGGCTGGCACGTCGCGGGCATCGACTGGCCCGTCGAGCGCTCCGGCCGCGACGTCGAGGACCAGATCCTCGCCGGCTGCCTGGCCCACGGTGACGGCGCGGTGGTGCTGCTCCACACGTGGCCCGATCGGACCGAGGCTGCCATCCCCGGCGTCGTCCGCCGCCTGCGCGACGCGGGCGCGGAGCTCGTTCGGATCGATGCGCTCGAATCGGCGCTGCTCCCGGACCGCGAGGTCACGGGCACCCTGTTCGTGCCACCCT
>DATAIB010000014.1:0-10077 GCA_036262855.1 Candidatus Limnocylindrales bacterium | reverse complement strand
CGCCTCGGCGCTGGACAGCCCCGTCCGAGGATCCACGTCGAGCTGCTGGGCGACAGCGTCCACACCCATCGCCCAGGCGTCCGTCGGTGCGGCCGGCGTGGCAGGCCCGGCAGGCGCGTCCCCCACGTCCGCCACGTCCGGTTCCGAGCCTGCGTCCATCGACGTCAGTGTGGACGTCGGGACGCCAAACGGCCCGCCGGCAGGTGCCGGCGGGCCGCTGGTCGCGACGTCAGTTGCGTCGTTCAAACTGCCATGGGGTGGGACGTGTAGCGCCCGCCCGTCAGGTAGCGCGTGCCGAGCTCGACGACCACGCCGAGTGCGAGTCCGCCGACGATCGCCGGAACGATCGCGAGGCCGTCCCAGACCGGCTCGTACGTTCGGAGCGAGATGATGAACTCGCTCGCGATGACGGCGCCGATCGCGGCCGCGATGAAGTCGGCGAGCCACTCGTAGCCCGTCCGGACCTCACCGATGAACTGCGCGATGACACCGAACAGCAGCGCGCCCGCGAGCAGCGCGAGCCAGCCGCCCAAACCGAGAGTGATGGCAAGCTCCATGCCTGTCCTCCTTTCCGGGACGATGCTCGCCCAACGCCTGCGGCGCGGGAAGTGCCGAGCGTCCCGAATGACACGTCGGGACCTCCCGACTCGCCGGATCGACTCAGCGGGCGATGACGACGGTGGCGTGGGCGTGCGTGGCGACGTGGCCTGAAACGCTGCCCTGGAGCAGCCGGGAGACCCTTCCGAGACTGCGCGAGCCGATGACCACGGTGTCGAAGCCGCCGTCGTTCGCGATGCGCTCGATGGTCGCCGCAGGGTCGCCGATCGGCTCCATCAGGTCCGCGGTCATGCCGTGCTCAGCGAGGATCTGCTTCGCCTCGTCGAGTGCGGCCTCATGGACGACGGTGTCGTCCCATGGATCCATCGGCGCGCGCCCCAGCCGGATCGGCACGACGCTCACCACGCTGATGCTCGCGTCGTGGCCGGTCGCGAGATCGATGGCCGTCTCGAGCGCCTTGCGGGCGGGAGGCTCGCCGTCGTATGCAACCAGGATTCGCTTCATGGGGAAGCTCCTTTCGCGATCGATGGTCCGCCGCAACGACCCGCGTCGCTAGGGCCAACTGACCCGAACATGCCTGGGTTCTGCCGTTTGGCGCGGGACTTCGGGAGCGATGGCCGTGGCGCGTCCCCACGGCGCTGCGACACGCTTGCGCCGAGGGTCAGGCATGTCGGATTCCCGGACGCAGCGCACCCGGTCGCCATCGCGGAAGCACGCCTTGGGTCGCGTCATCATCGGGGTCATCCTCCTCGTGAGCGGCGCGTGCGGCAGCGACATCCCGACTCTCTCGCCTCGACCCGGCACCCAACCGCCGGGAACGGCTGCCCCGATGACCGCCGGGGCGACGACGGGCAGCTCGAGCGTGCCCACGGATGCGTACAGCGCCGCCCCGCCAAGCACGTCGCCCTCTGCCACGGGAGCCAGCGAGCCGCCGGCGCCGCCGACCCCCGGCCGGAGCCCCGTGCCCACGCCCTCACCGCACCCGTCGGCCACCCCGCGGCCATCGGCAACGCCACAGCCGTCGACGACCCCGCGACCGTCGGCAACGCCGCGGCCATCCTCGACGCCGCGGCCATCGGCAACGCCCGCTCCGCCAAGCGTCCTGGTTCGACACGGTGCACGAACGGGCCATGCGGTGGCCCTGACGTTCGACATGGGCGGACGTGTGGGTGACGCGCTTTCGATCGTCGGCTGGCTGGTGGACCATCGGGTTCCGGCCACGATCTTCATGACGGGCGCGATGGCGGAGAACCAGAACACCGATGCCGGCCGCCGTGTCCTCGCCATCGTGCAGGCGCATCCCGAGCTGTTCACGCTCGGGAACCATTCGTACACGCACCGCGACTTCCGGACCCTCACCGCAGCCGAGATCGGCGAGGAGCTCCGGAGCACGGAGCTCGCAATCGCGCCCTACTGCAGTCAGGCACTTCCCCCGTTCTTCCGCCCGCCCGAGGGCGGCTACGACGCCGACGTGCTCGCGGCGGTGGGCGCGGGAGGCTACCGGTACACCGTGACGTGGGACGTCGATACGATCGACTGGCGGCCGATCGTCAACGATCCTCCGGGGCCAACGGCGGACCAGATCGTCGCCAAGGTCCTCGCAAACGCGCAGCCCGGATCGATCGTGCTCATGCACCTCGGCGGCTACGAGACGTTCGCCGCGCTGCCGCGGCTCGTGGCCGGACTCGAAGCTCGGGGCCTCGTTCTGGTCAACCTGGACCAGTTGCTCTAGGTCGCACGAAGAAGCAGGATCGGGACCTCGGGCCTGCCGAACACGGGTCGAATGACCCTGCATGGACGCCGCCACCCTGCACAGCCTTGACGAGTGGTCACCATTTCGGCCCAAGCGTCCGACGTCCTCGCGGCCGGCCCTCCCGATGCGCGAGGAGTGACTGGCGCGTCGGCTGCGACCCGCCCGGCTCCGCCGGTCGTCCACGTCACGCAGCGCGGCCACGCACTGATCCAGCAACCGCTCCTGAACAAGGGCACCGCGTTCACGGAATCGGAGCGCGACGACCTCGGCCTGCGCGGGCTCCTCCCGCCGCGCGTGAGCTCGATCGAGGAACAGGTCGCCCTCGAGCTCGAGCACGTCCGGCGCAAGACCGACGACCTGGAGCAGTACATCGGCCTGTCGTCGCTGCGCGACCGCAACGAGACGCTGTTCTACCGGGTGCTCGTCGAGAACCTCGAGGAGTTCCTGCCGATCGTGTACACGCCCACGGTCGGCCGGGCATGCCAGGCGTTCAGCCACATCTTCCGTCGACCCCGCGGCGCCTGGATCACGCCGGACGACATGGACCGGATGGACGAGATCCTGCGATCCGCCGGTGCCCCTGACACGCGGCTGATCGTCGTGACGGACAACGAGCGGATCCTTGGCCTCGGCGACCAGGGCGCCGGGGGGATGGCGATCCCCGTCGGCAAGCTCTCGCTGTACAGCGCCGCTGCCGGGATCCATCCGGCGCTCACGCTCCCGGTGTCGCTCGACGTCGGGACGGACCGGCGGGAGCTGCTCGACGACCCGCTGTACCTGGGCTACCGCTCACCACGGCTTCGCGGCGCGGCGTATGACGCGGTCGTGGAGGCGTTCGTCGATGCGGTCCGGCGGGTGTTCCCGCGCGCGGTTCTGCAGTGGGAGGACTTCAAGCAGCACAACGCGCTGCGAATCCTGGACCGCTACCGGCACCGCCTGCCGAGCTTCAACGACGACATCCAGGGCACCGCGGCAGTCGTCCTGGCCGGCTTTCTCGCGGCCCGAGGCGGCGCCGAGCGGCTGCGCGACGACCGCTTCCTGTTCCTCGGCGCCGGCGCCGCCGGCGTCGGCATCGCGCGACTCCTCGAGCGACGGCTGGGCCCGTCACCGGACGGTCCGCGGATCGCGATGTTCGACAGCCATGGGTTGATTCACACCGGGCGGACGGACCTGGCGGCGGACCAGCTGGCCTTTGCCGTGGACGCGGCCCGCGTGGCGGGCGGGGAGGCGGTGTTGCCCTCGCTCGCGGACCCCGTGAGCGTCGCGCGCGCATTTGGCGCCACGGTGCTCGTCGGGACGACGGGGACACCGGGTGCCTTCGGCGAGCCACTCGTCCGGGCTGTTGCCGCGAACGCCGAAGCGCCGATCATCCTGCCGCTCTCGAACCCGGGCGACCGGTGCGAGGCGATCCCGGACGACGTCCTGCGCTGGACCGATGGCCGGGCGCTCGTTGCGACGGGCAGTCCCTTCCCGGTGGCTGGCGATCGCCTGGTCGGCCAGGCCAACAACGTCTTCATCTTCCCCGGCGTCGGGCTCGGGGCGGTCGTCGCCGAGGCGCGCGAGGTCACCGACGACGCGTTCCTCATCGCCGCCGACGAGCTCGCCGGCTCCGTGTCGGCGGCGCGCCGGAGTGCGGGCGCGATCTATCCGCCGATCAGCGACCTGCGGCCGATTGCCCGGCGCATCGCGATCGCCGTGGTCCGCCGCCTGCGCGACACCGGATATGGCCGGCAGCTCCGAGACGAGGACATCGAGCCCGCGGTGGACGCCGCGATCTGGACGCCCGAGTACCTGCCCTACCGACCCGCCTGACCTACCGACCCGCCTGAGCCGCCAGCGGCGCGGCGCCAGCCGCGTCGAGCCCGAGCTCGAACGCGCGAAGGTTCGCCTCCGTCACCGCACGGCCGCCCTTGCCGAGCTCTTCGAGCGCCTGCCGCACTGTTCCAGGCGCCACGATCGGACGGCGCCCGAGCGCACTGCCGAGGCCGATGATGCTGATGAACCGCTCGTCGCCGATCGTCCGCGCCAGCGCGGAGGCGGGCACCCGGACCACGTCGAGATCAGCCCGCGGGACCTCGGCCTCGATCAGCGTGTCGTTGACCACGATGAGCCCGCCCGGCGCGACGACGCTCGAGTACTTCGCCAGCGCCGGCGGATTGAGGGCGACCAGGATCTCCGCCTGGTCGACGACCGGCGACCCGATCGGTCGATCGGACACGATCACCGTGCACGCGGCGGAGCCCCCGCGCATCTCCGGGCCGTAGGACGGCAGCCACGAGACGTTGCGGCCTTCGATGACGGCCGCCTGGGCAAGGATCTGGCCGGCGAACAGCAGTCCCTGGCCGCCGAACCCGCTGAGGATGAGCCCGTGCTCCATCGGTCAGCCCTTCCCCTTCGCCGCGTCGGCGCGGCGATCCACGACCACGCCGAGTGGATAGGTCGCGGGCACGTCCTCCGCGACGTGGCGCATGGCCTCCACCGGCGTCATCCCCCACCCGACCGGGCACGTCGAGAGCACCTCGACGATGGAGAACCCCGCGCCGGCAAGCTGGGTCTCGAATGACCGCCGAAGCATGGCCTTCGTCTTGCCGATATGCCCGGGATCGGCGATCGAGCCTCGGGCCGCATACGCGACGCCGGGCAGGAGGGCGAGCATCTCCGTGATCGGGATCGGGTAGCCCGCAACGCCGGGGTCGCGACCCTGCGGGCTCGAGGTCGTCCGCTGCCCGAGCAGCGTGGTCGGGGCCATCTGGCCGCCGGTCATGCCGTAGATGCCGTTGTTGACGAAGACGACGCTGATCTGCTCGCCACGCGCCGCGGCATGCACGATCTCGGCGGTCCCGATGGCCGCGAGGTCGCCATCGCCCTGGTACGTGAACACGAACGCGTCGGGGCGCGCGCGCCGGACGCCGGTGGCAACGGCCGGCGCTCGCCCGTGTGGTGATTCGACGAAGTCGATGTCGAAGTAGTCGTACGCGAAGACGCTGCAGCCGACCGACGCCACGCCGATCGTCCGCGGCGCGAGCTGGAGCTCGTCGAGCAGCTCGGCGACCAGCCGATGGATGATCCCGTGGCCGCAACCCGGGCAGTAGTGGGTCGCGCGCTCAGTCAGCACCGACGGGCGCGCGTACACGGACCTCCGCGGCGAGGAAGGCGGCGCCGCCGACGCCGGTCCATCACCGGCGGCGCCGTCCCCGATGAGGGGACGCCCGGTGGCGGGAACTGCTTCGCGCGTCATCGCGGTGGCTCCGTCAAGGCCCAGGCCAGCCGGACACGCTCCACGACCTCGCCCGGCGTGGGGACCATGCCGCCGGTGCGTCCGTGGAAGAACACCGGCGTGCGATCGACGGCGAGGCGGACATCCTCGACGAGCTGTCCGGCCGACAGCTCGACGACGAGCACAGCGCGGGCGTGCGAAGCGACCTCGGCAAGTGCCCGGCTCGGGAAGGGCCACAGGGTGACGGGTCGGAAGAGGCCGGCGCGGAGGCCGGCGCCACGCCCTCGTTCGATCGCGGTGCGGGCGACGCGAGCGGCCGTGCCGTAGGCGACGATGACCACCTCGGCGTCCTCGAGCTCCTCGCCCGCCCAGCGGGTCTCGCGCTCCGTGATCTCCGCGTACTTCGCCTGGAGATGGCGGTTGTGGCGCTCGAGGTCCTCCGGCAGGAGGTGCAGCGACTTCACGACGCGCGGCCGCCTCCCGGCCGCACCGGTCAGGTTCCAGCCCGACACATCCCAGCGCGGGGTCCGGAACACGGGGACGACCGGCTCCATCGCCTGGCCCATGATCCCGTCGGCCAGCAGCAGCACGGGCGTCCGATACCGGGACGCCATCTCGAACGCGTCCGCCATGAGGGCGACGGCCTCGGCAATGGACGAAGGCGCGAGGACCGGCACGCGGTAGTCGCCATGCCCGTGGCCCTTCGTCGCCTGGAAGTAGTCGCCCTGCGCCGGGCCGATGCTCCCGAGCCCCGGCCCGCCACGCATGACGTTCACGAGCACGACCGGCAGCTCCGAGCCCGCCATGTAGCTGACCGCCTCGGCCATCAGGCTCATGCCCGGGCTCGACGTGGACACCAGGACCTTCGCGCCGGTCGCGGCGGCGCCGAGGGCCATGTTGATGGCCCCGATCTCGCTCTCGGCCTGCACGAATGTCCGTCCGAGCTCCGGCATCCGCTTCGCCATGCGCTCGAGCAGCTCCGCCTGGGGTGTGATCGGGTACCCGAAGTAGGCGTCGCAGCCCGCCTCGATGGCAGCGTCCGCCATGGCCTCGTTGCCCTTCATGAGCCGTGGCCGGGTTGCGAGGCCGGCCGTCATGAGACGAATCCGCGAGGCGCCGCGAACACCGTGAAGACGGTGTCCGGGCAGACCCGGGCGCACAGCGCGCAGCTCGTGCAGCCTGCCGGATCCGTGAGCCGGATCGGGTGATGGCCGAGCGCGTTGACCACCGACGGATCGAGCGCCAGCACGCCCTTCGGGCACGCGGAGGTGCACAGCTCGCAGCCCTTGCAGCGATCGACGGCGATCTCGAGGGGCGTGAACGCGGCCAAACGGCAACCTCCGCACACCATCCTGGGGCGTCGCGCGCGGTGGGACGAGTGCTCCGCGGCCCGGTTCGTGGGGTCCCGATGGCCCTTTCGATGACCCGGCCGGGAGCGTTGAATCGATCCACGCAAAGCCACTGCCGGAGGTGCCGCCCATGCGGAAGCTCCTCGCGATCTTCCTCTCCCTGTTCGCGACGATGACGCTCGTCGGCATCGTCCTCGTGATCACCCGGACCGGGGCCTCGTGGCCCCGGAGCATCCGCGCCATCGATTGGCGACGGCTCACCGGGAGCACACCCGAGGACATCCCGGTGATGGAGGAGTCACCCGCCGACTAGCCGAACGTCGTCGATCCCCGGGGAACCGCAGCGGGCCCGTCGATGACGGGCCCGCTGCACTGTTTCGCGGATCGGTCTGGCCGCGCACGCCGGCCGGGGCCTAGAGCGGCCGCGGCTCCTGCCGGTCGGATCCATGCGTGCGAACGTCGATCGCGGGGCGCAGGAACGCCCACAGCGCAAGCGCCGCGCCGAGGATGATCACGCCGATCGGCCACCAGTTCCCGAGATCGACCGGTCGGTCCTCGCCCGCGAACAGGCCCTCGAAGAACCAGGCACCGGCGAGGAACACCACGGCGGCGATGCCGAGCAGCCACGTGCCCGTCGTGCGCATCCCGCGCTCCCGGGCGAGCACGCCGTAGCCGAGCAGCCCGGCGCCGGCGGCCCCGGGCAGCAGTGCCCACGCGTAGGCCCAGCTCTCCCAGTGGCCGGACTGGGACTGGTAGAACAGCAGCGCGCCGAGGGTGGTCACCACCGACCCGGCGACCGCGAGCCCCGCCCCGCGGGGTGCGGGCAACAGGACTCCGGCGCCCAGCATCACGAGCCCGGGCACGAGCACGAAGAGCGGCCAGCCCCACGTTCCCAGGCCGGGAAGCAGGTTCACGTCCGCTTCGCGGACGATGAGCGCGATGACCCCGACGACAACGAGGAGCACGCCGATGACGGCCGGGGCGACCATCGAGCGCTGCGGCAACGGTTGCTGCATCGAATACCTCCTGGGGCACGTTGCGGCCCACCGTTCATTAGCGGTCGCGCAGCCCGCGCACGGAAGAGCCGATCGACGCGTTGCGCGCGGGCCAGGCGTCGGAACCCGGAGGCGCGGCGCCAGCGTCGCGCCGTCAGCCGAGGAAGGACCCCACCTGCCTGGCGATCTCGAGGTCCTCGCGGCTTTCGATCACGAGGATGGCCGTCGGGCCATCGACGGAGATCCGCCGATCGATCAGGTCGTCGGTCGCCGTCGCCGAGTTGCGCGCTTCGTCGACCTGCAGGCCCAGGAAGTCGAGGCCATCGACCGCGCGGCGTCGGATCTCCGGTGCGTGCTCGCCGACGCCGCCGGTGAACACCACGGCATCGACGCCCCGGAGCGCCGCGGCCATCGCCGCGATCGAGGCGCGCAGCCGGTGCACGTACACGTCGCGAGCGAGCGTGGCGTCCGGCGCGCCGCGCGCGGCCCCTGCGAGGACCTCGCGCATGTCGGCAGAGCCGGCGAGTCCGGCCAGGCCGGCGCGGCGCTCGAGCCCGTCGGCCACGGCGTCGACATGCAGGCCGCCCTGCTGCTGCAGCCACAGCACCAGCCCCGGATCCACCGAGCCGGATCGCGTCGCCATCACGAGGCCTTCCAGCGGGGTGAAGCCCATCGTCGTATCGACGGACCTGCCGCCTGCCACGGCAGCCAGCGAGGCGCCCGCGCCGAGGTGGCACGTCACCAGCCGGAGCCGATCCCCCGGGCGACCCAGCAGCTCGCCGGCCCGCCGCGTCGCCCAGGCGTGCGACAGGCCGTGAAAGCCGTAGCGTCGGATCGGCCATCGCGCCCGCCACTCGGCGGGCAGGGCATACGTGGCTGCCGCATCCGGGATCGTCGCGTGGAAGGCGGTGTCGAATGCCGCGACGTGCGGCTGATCGGGCAGGGCGCGCCGTGCGGCATCCACCGCGGCAAGGCAGCGCGGCTGGTGGAGCGGGGCCAGCTCGGACAGCGACGCGAGCTCCTGTACGACCGCGTCGTCGATCTCAATCGGGGCCGCGAACCGCACGCCGCCGTGCACGATGCGATGCCCGACCGCGTCGACCGGCCCGAGCGCCGCGATCTCCTCCTCGAGCTTCGCGCCAGCCTCGGCGTCCGCGGGATCGATTGCCGGGAGGTCAGCGCTCGCCGCGACGTCGTCCCCATCCAGGACCCGCAGCTTGAGGCTGCTCGACCCGGAGTTGACGACCAGGATCCGCACGGTCCGAGACGCGGTCAGGCGCGCGTCCAGGGTGTCACGCGCGACCGTCGGCCTGGTTCGCCGCGTCCTCGGGCTGCCAGGCCCAGTCGCGGACCTCCGGGATGTCCTCGCCATGCTCACGGGTCCACGCGCGGGCACGAAGGCGCGCGTCGGCCATCTGCTGGCGGACGCGGCCGGCGCGATCCGTGAGCCCGGGCACGCGATCGATGACGTCCATCACGAGGTGGTATCGATCGAGGTCGTTGAGCATCACCATGTCGAACGGTGTCGTGGTGGTGCCTTCCTCCTTGTAGCCGCGGACGTGCAGGTTCGCGTGGTTCGTCCGGCGGTACGTGAGGCGGTGGATCAGCCACGGGTAGCCGTGGTACGCGAAGACGACGGGTCGGTCGGTGGTGAAGAGGGCGTCGAACTCCGCGTCGGTCATGCCATGCGGGTGCTCGCTCGGTGGCTGGAGCCGCATCAGGTCGACGACGTTGACGACGCGGACCTTGAGATCCGGCAGGTGCCGCCGCAGCAGGTCCGCGGCAGCAAGCGTCTCGAGGGTCGGCACGTCGCCGGCGCATGCGAGCACGACATCGGGCTCCCCGTCGCCGGAGGTGGACGCCCATTCCCAGATCCCGGCGCCGCGGGTGCAGTGGATGACCGCCTCGTCCATCGTCAGCCAGTTCGGGTACGGCTGCTTGCCCGCCACGATCACGTTGACGTAGTGCCGGGAGCGCAGGCAGTGGTCCGCCACGTCCAGCAGCGTGTTCGTGTCCGGCGGCAGGTAGACGCGGATGACCTCGGCCTTCTTGTTCACCACGTGGTCGATGAAGCCGGGATCCTGGTGACTGAAGCCGTTATGATCCTGTCTCCAGACATGCGAGCTTAGCAGGTAATTTAGGGACGGGATGGGACGACGCCAGGGGATTTCCCGAGTGGTCTTCAACCACTTGGCATGTTGGTTA
>DATAIB010000013.1:0-10698 GCA_036262855.1 Candidatus Limnocylindrales bacterium | reverse complement strand
ACCTGCCGCAGCAGCCGGCCGAGGAGATCGGGCGGCAACGTGCCTTCACCGGCCGCCGCCGAGCGGATCGCCAGCGCGAGGTTGTGGGCGGTGGCTTCGTTGCGGCGGATCACGCCGGAGACGCCTGCCTCTGCTGCAGCGAGCAGGCCCTTGTCGTTCACGAACGTAACGAGCAGGACGACGCGCGACACGCCGCGCGCGCGGAGCGATCGGATCTCCAGCGTCACGTCGTCGGTGACGTCATCGGCCACGACCAGCGCGACGCCATCGATGTTCGGCGTGTCGCTCGACGAGATCGCGAAGCCCTGGGCGCTCCGCAGCTGGCTCACGATTCCTGCCCGTGTGAGCGGGTCCGCCGCGGACACATGGACCGCGATCGCGGGATTGAAGGGAACCGGCTCGGCAACCATCGGACGCTCTCCCTTGACCCTCCGGCCGTCCTCGACTGCCCCTCATGCCGCCGCCGGTCGCCCGTTCGTGCGAACCCTATTGGGCAGCCCTTTTCGCCCACTGAACGCCGGCTTAACGGGCAATCCATTTGCAATGGATTCGTTGCCCGAAGGGGCAGAGCGGAAGGGCCGCGGCAAGGCGCTGCGTACACTCATCGAGCCACGTCCCCGTAGCTCAGTGGACAGAGCGGCTGCCTTCTAAGCAGCGGGTCGCAGGTTCGAACCCTGCCGGGGACGCCAGACACCGAACGCCATCATTGCCCCTGGAAACCCATGATGCAGGCTGCGGTGATCGTGCCGGAGTCGTCGCCAGGCATCGCCGGGAACATGTATTGATGTCCCGTCACGGCGACCACGCGACCTGATGGCCCGCTGACCTCGACCTCGGTCCCGACTCGGTGCGCGATGTACCCCCTCGGCCAGTACACCTTGTACCTCGATCCATCGAGCTCGCTCATCTTCAGGGCGACGCCGAAGCTCGGATCGGCGACGAGGAAGTAGCTTGGGCCGGAGAGGTAGCAGCCGTGCTCACTGGGAACGTCGACGTAGTTGAGCGGGACAACCTCGCGATTGTCCGCGCAGCCTGCGAGCGCGAGCGCCACGATCGCGCCGACGACGACGCCACGCCTCATCACAGGGGGATCACCGCGTCAGCACCGCCGCACGCCCAGAATCGGAAGTCCGGGTTGAACCACGTTCCGCCGATCTTGTAGCGGTCGCCGTAGTCGGTGGTGGCCGTGTTGTGGGTGCCCCAGACGAGGCCGTACACGTGGCCCTCGTCGTCTCTGATCGCGGCGTTCCCCGAGGCATCGCGCACGATCACCCCCGTGAGCCACAGCTCGACCGGGCAGTTCTCCCAGCCGAGGTCGCGCGGCATGTTCGCCATGGCGGACTCTCCGCCCACGCGCCCACATCCGGCCAGTGCCAGCGCGATGAGCGATCCGGTGGCGATGCGACCCATGGCGGCGACCCCCCGACAGCGACCTTCGCGGGCCATTGTCCCCATTCGGTCAACGACACCGCGCCTCGCCATTCCGTTTGGGCCGTTCGGCATGGTGCGGTTTTGCGCCCATGGACTAGAGTGCGCGACATGCGTCCCGGCATGAGCAGGCTTGGCATTCTCGGCGTTGCCGCGATCGTGCAAATTGCCGTGCTCGTCCTGGCCCACAACCTCGTGTACCTGGCGCGCTACGGCTCGCGGTTCAACGAGGCGCTGATGCACTCCGGCCACGGCGACGGCTGGAAGGCCGCCGCGACGACCTCAGTGGTCCTCGGTGGCATTGCGGCGCTGGTTGCCGCAGCTCGCCTTACCCGACTCAGCCTGCTCGTTCGCCGCGAGCGCGCGACGGCCCGCCTCGATGGGCCCACGTTCCTTCGAACCTGGCTCCGGATCGGTCCGGCACTCGCGCTGAGCACCGTCCTCCTGCTGACGATCCAGGAGAACCTCGAGCAAGCCGCGCTGTATGGCACGTCGGCCGGGCTCGGGATCCTGCTCAGCCCGGAATACGCCGGCGGCCTGTGGATCGCGCTCGCTGTCGGGTTCGCGATCGGCCTCGTCGTCGCGCTGGTCGCGTGGCGGTTCCAGGTGCTCGTCGCCCGCCTTCGGGCGGACTGCGAGGCCCACGCCCCCGCGCGCGCCACCTCGGATCCGAGACCGAGCGTCGTCGTCGATCGTCCCGCCAGCTCCATCCTCGGGCGCCGCTCCGCGCTGCGGGCTCCACCGGTGGCAGCCTCCGCCGCCTGACCCGGTCCGCGCCTGGGCTCCGCCCGATGCGCCGGCCGGGACCCACCCCGCCCCGCATCGAACAGGAGCGTTCCGTGTCACATCGGTATCGCCGCCCGGCCAGCGTGGCTGCGGCCGCCTCGGTCCTCGCGCTCGCCGCTCTCGCCGGCGCCGCGCCAACGCTCGCCCATACCGGCCACGAGGTCGGCGACTACGTCCTCGAGGTGGGCTGGCTCAACGAGCCGGCGTACGTCGGCCAGCCCAACGCCGTGCAGGTGACGATCACCGACCACCACGACAGTAGCCCGATCCTCGATCTCGGCCCCGACGACATCAAGGTCGTCGTGTCGACGTCCGGCACCGACAGCGCCAGCCGCAGCTTCGAGCCCGCGTTCGATGCCGTGGAGAAGGTCGGCTCGCTCGGCGAGTACGACGCCCCGCTCGTCCCCACGGCGCCGGGCGACTACACCTTCCACATCACGGGCTCGATCCACGGCACCGCGGTGGACCTCACGGTCGCCTCGGGCGACGAGACGTTCGATCCGGTCGTCGCCTCCACCGATCTCGAATTCCCGGCGAAGATGCCCAGCCTGACCGAGGTCGGCACGCGGCTCGATCGCATCGACGCGCGCATCGCGGCGTTGCAATCGGGCGCGCCGGGCAGTGGCGACGCGGCGCTCAAGGCCGCGCAGGACGCGGCGAGTGCGGCCACCGCTGCCGCGGCAACCGCAAACAGCGCGATGACCGTCGGCCTCCTCGTTGGCGGAGCAGGCCTGGTGGTTGCCGTCGTCTCGCTCTTGGTGGCATGGCGCGCGACCCGACAGGGCCGCCGCGCGGGGTGATCGCCGCATGAAGCGCGTTCCGGCGGTCCTCGCGCTCCTCGTCCTGGTCGCCCTCGCTGGCCCGGGCGCGGCGGACGCACACGCGCGGCTCACGGCGTCCGATCCCGCGAAGGGCGCGACGCTCGCGAGCGCCCCAACGAAGGTCACGCTGTCCTTCACCGAGGCGCCGGACATCCGGCTGACGTCCATCAAGGTCCTCGACAGCGCGGGCACGAACCACGCGACCGGCCCGGTGGTGGCGGTTGCCGGCGACGAGCTGTCGGTGTCCGTGCCGCTCGATGCCTTGTCGGACGGCGGGTACACGGTCTCGTGGCGCGCGGTCTCCGCCGTCGACGGGCACATCTCGGCCGGCTCGTTCGTGTTCGGGGTGGGGGAGCCGCCGCCGACGGGCGGCACCGCGCCCGAGCAGCCGGCCGGCCTCAGCGGGTCGCCGCCGGCGGTCGGCGCTCGATGGGTCCTCTACGTCGGGCTGATCCTGCTCTTCGGTGCGGCCTGGGTCGCGGTCGCGGTGGCGCGGCGCCCGTCGTCCGCCCTGCTCGGGATGGCCGCCGTCGGGTGGCTGCTCACGGCGATCGGCACGGCTGCCGTCGTCGGCGTGCAGTGGGCTGAGGCCGAGGCCCCGATCTCGACGCTCCTCACCACGTCGCTCGGGATCGCCGCGTTCGCGCGCGCGATCTCGCTCGGAGTCGTCGCGCTGGCGCTCGTCGGGCTCGTCGTCGTGCCCGCGCTCGCGGGTGCGCGCGGCTGGGCCGTGGTCGCGCTCGCCGCGGCGGCCGCGTTCACGGTCGACGTGGTCCTTGGGCACGCCGCGGCCGGCCCGGGCTGGCTGCTCCAGATCGTCGCCCAGGCGGCACATGCCATCGCGGCTGCAGCGTGGATCGGCGGCCTGGCAGGCCTCCTCGTCATGATCCGCGGCTCGTCCCCGGACGAGCGGATCATGCTCGCG
The DNA here is from genome assembly GCA_036262855.1 of Candidatus Limnocylindrales bacterium. Classification (GTDB taxonomy): domain Bacteria; phylum Chloroflexota; class Limnocylindria; order Limnocylindrales; family CSP1-4; genus UBA5189. Next base: position 6,738 of record DATAIB010000013.1, on the reverse strand, counting down.
CGCCGGTTCTCGACCTGGGCGAGCGTGATGCTGCTCGTCGTCGCGGCGACCGGCGCGGTGCGTGCCCTCGCCGAGGTCGGGACGCTGGACAACCTCGTCAGCTCCGACTTCGGACGAACCGTCATGGGCAAGACGTTCCTGCTCGTCTTCCTCGCCGGCCTCGGCGCGTTCAACCACTGGGTCACCATCCGGAACGCGCGGCGCGTGCAGCGCTGGCTCGGCCGTGTCGGCGCGGCGGAAGCCGGCGTCGCACTGGTGATCGTCGGGCTGTCGGCAATGCTCGTGAACCAGTCGCCACCGATCACCGGCGGTGCTGCTCCCGGCCCGAGCCCAACGCCTGCCGTGCGCTCGCTGGTCACGAACGGCAGCGACTTCGGGACGAGCGTGAAGGCGCGCCTGGCGGTCACGACGGGCGCGCCGGGAACCAACGCCTACGACCTCACCATCACCGACTACGACACCGGCGCCCCACTTGACGCCCCCGCGGCCGCGCTGCGCTTCCAGGCGACGTCGGTGACCGGCGTCGCGCCGGCGCGTCTCGACCTCACCGGCGCGGGGCCAGGCCACTTCCAGGGCTCGGGCGACCAGCTCTCGATCGACGGGATCTGGACCGTGACCGCGACCGTGACCCTGCCCGGGGGCGCTGTCGACGTGCCCTTCATCGTCCCGACGGTCATCCCCGCCCAATCCGTGTCGACCATCGTCAGCGATGGGCTGCCGACGATCTACGTGGTGGATGCGGGTGCTGCGGGTACGGCGCAGGTCTATCTCGACCCGGGCCGCGGCAGCGACCCAGACCAGCTGCACGTGACGCTCTTCGACACCGACGGCAATGAACGGCCGGCGACCGTGTTCACGGTTGCGACGTTCGGCACCGATGGCGTCGGGCGGCTGCTCACGACGAAGCTGCTGGAGCCCGGCCACGTCGTCGGGTCCATCGAGGCGCAGCCAGGTCCGCTGGTCGTTGATGTCGTGGCGGCCGTTCCCGCCGGGTCAACCTCGAGCCATCTCCATCTCCATGTCACCATCCAGGTCGAACCAGAGGTCACACCGTCATGAGCTCCAGATCCCGCATGATCATCCGATCCCACCGTGCTCCGGCGCTGCTCGCCGCCCTCACGACGGTCGTCCTCGGCGTCGCGGCCTGCTCGACGCCCGCAGCGACGGCGCCACCGGTCACGCTCACTCCGGCGAGCTCGCCGACGCTCGGCCCGCGCCCGTCGTCCGAGGCGACCGTCCAGATCGCCGAACCCGCGAATGGCGCGACGATCGTCGGCGACAGCGTCCATGTCGTGCTCAAGCTCAACGGCGCGAAGATCGTGACCGCAACCACGACGAACATCCGGCCCGACGAGGGACACGTCCACCTGTACCTGAACGGCCAGATCGTGTCGATGAACTACGGCCTCGAGCAGGACCTGCCCGTGACGCCAGGCACGTACGTGTTCCGGGCCGAGTTCGTTGCCGCCGACCACGCGCCGTTCAATCCGCGGGTCGAGTCGGCCGAAGTCGTGTTCACGGTCAAGTGATGGCGCGGACTCCGGCGCCCGCACTCGCGCGCCTGGTCGGGGCCTGGGCCTCGGACCGCCGGCTCGGCTGGCTCGCCGTTGCGGCAGGCGCCCTCGTCGTGCTGGCGATGCAGACGTGGCGGCCGGTCGGGGTGCCGCTCTATGACGGCGCACCGGTCCAGGAGCCGTACCGGTTCCTGCACCCGAGCGGCGACGAGGCCGGCAATCCGACGTCGTACTCCGGCTCGAAGGCCGTCTCGAGCGCCCTCTCGCCGATCTTCGCTGCCGCGACGTCGGAACAGCCGCCACAGGCACAGCTCATCTCGCAGAGCGGCGCGTTCACGCTGACGAGCGGCGCAACGAGCCTGATGGTGACCATCACGCCGATCGAGCCGCCCGCGCCGCCCGCCGGCGGGATGATCTCGGGGAACGTCTACCGGTTCGCCGTCACGGACCAGGCGGGCACGCCGCTCGATGTCCGGGTCTGCGACGGCTGCCTCTCGCTGCTGATGCGTGCGCCAGATGGAACCGGCGAGGCCAGCCTCAAGCGGTACGCGAACGGCCAGTGGCAGGACGTCCAGACCATCCACGCCGGGATCACCGGGCTGTTCCAGGTCAATCCGACCGCGATGGGCGACTACGCGGTGATCCAGGCGCCCGACGCCGGCGCGGACGGCGGCGGCACGATCCTCGGGCTGGACATGCCCGTCGCGATCGGCGGTGCCGTCGTCATCGTGCTGCTCGTGATCGGTGCATTCCTGCTGCTCCGAGTCCGCCAGGCCCCACCGGCGCCCGAGGAGGCGCCCCGAGCCCGCATCCCCTCCAAGCGAAAGGGTCCCCGGCGATGAGCTCCGATCGACCAACGGCGCTCGTGCGCCTGGCACTTGCCTCCCTCGTGTTCGCCCTGCTGTCAGCCGGCCTCCTCGCCGGCGCACGATGGCTCGCCGACGGCTCGGTGATCCGCATCGGCGCCGTGTTTCCGATCACGAGCAACGCCGCCAGCCTTGCGGGTCCTGAGCTCGCGGGCGTGCAGATCGCCGCGGATCTCGTGAATGCCGACGGCGGCGTCGACGGCAAGCGGATCGAGCTGGTCGTGCGCGACCTCCGCTCGCGCGGCGATGCGGACACGGTGATGGCGGACCTCAAGCGCAGCGGCGTCCAGATCGTCGTCGGCGCGTACTCGTCCGACTTCTCGATTGCCGCCAGCCAGGCCGCGGCGAGCGCGGGTCTCCTGTACTGGGAGGCGGGCGCAGTTGCCGACCAGCTGACCGGGCAGGGCCTGCCGATGGTGTTCCGCGTCGGTGCGAGTGGCGCGAACCTGGGCCGCAACAGCGCCGACTTCGCCGCCTCAGAGCTCGCGGCGCGACTCGGCAAGCAGGTGTCCGACCTCCGCGTCGCCATCGCGGTCGCGGACGACGCGTATGCCAACTCCGTGGCCGATGCCGCTGCCGCGACGGCCACCCAGCGCGGGATGCCGGTCGTGATCCGGCGCTCGTACAACCTCTCGGTGCCGGACTTTCCCGCGGTCATGACGGACCTCGAGGCGGCGCGGCCGGACGTGATCATCCTCGCTTCGCACATCCCGGACGGCATCGCGTTCCGCCAGGCCATGGTCCGCTCCGGCCTCAAGGTCGGGGCCCTGATCGGCTCGACCATGGCCGAATGCGATCCGGACTTCGCCGGCGAGCTCGGCGCGGCGGCGATCGGCATCTTCGCGTCCGATCGGCCGACTTCTGGATTCCAATCCTCCGCGCTCGATGCGGATGCCGCGGCCACGTATGCGCGATTCGCGCCGGCCTGGGCCGCGGTCGCGCCGCGATACGCGGGCTCCGATTCGGCTGCCGGGGGCGGCCGGTACGGCGGCGAGAGCGAGGAATACACGATCCACGGGCCCGACGAAGACGCCACGGCCGAGCAGAACGAAGAGGCGCTTGCGGGGTTCTCGGCCGCGTGGGCGCTGTTCCACCACGTGCTGCCCGCAACAAAGGGGGCGTTCGATGCGGAATCGGTCGCGGCGGCCGCCCGCGACGTGAACCTGCCCGAGGGCTCGCTGCCCAACGGCGCCGGACTTCGCTTCTCATCGGATCCGGCGCGGCTCGGCCAGAACGAGCTTGCCGCCGCGGTGATCTGGCAGTGGCAGGCGGTCCGGAGCTACGAGTTCGTCTGGCCACCGACCTACGCAACCGGCTCGATCGCGTTCGTGCCGCTGGACCGGTAACGGTGCCGGCTGCCTCCGCCGCGACCTCGCTCCTTCGGCCGCGGCTCGTGTTCGCGGCGCTCGCGAGCCGGATCGCCCGCGCGTGGGCGACACCCGCGCTGCTCGTCCTCGGGCTCGCTGTCGCTGTCGGCCTGCGGTGGGCCGGGACCCGCCAGGGCCTCGATGCGCTCGCACTCGGCGCGGTCTTCGGGGTCGCGCTCGTTGCGCTCGCGGGGACCCGCCCGACGCGACCGCGCGCACGCAACCTCGTGATCGGCATGGCTGCGGGCCTCGCACTGGTGGGCCTGACGACGCTCGGGGCGGCGCTCGCAGGCAGCAACCTGCCGCCGGGGCTCGGGCGCCCGGCGGCGCCGTTCGCACCGTGGGCCTTCGTCACGATCCTGGTTGCCACCGGGGAGGAGGCGCTGCTGCGCGGACGCCTGTTCGATGCGACGCGAAGCGCCGGCGGACCGCTCGCGGCAGTGGCTGCGACGACGATCGCCTTCGCGCTTCTCCACGTGCCGCTGTACGGCTGGCACGTGGTGCCGCTGGACCTCGGTGTCGGGCTGGGGTTCGCGGGGCTGCGGCTGCTCACGAGGGGGATCGCCGCGCCCGCCGTGGCGCACGCAGTCGCGGATCTCGCGACCTGGTGGCTCTAGCCCGGAGCGCACCGCACCCGCGCAGGTCGAACGTTGCTGCGCCGCACCTCCGCGCGCTCGTGGGTACTGCCCCGAACCGGACTCAAGTACGGCTTGGAGGCCCGCACCCCGTTTCCTACGGTTCGACCAGACGGCGAGTCATGGTCGCAGCCAGCGCCGCGGGGACATCTGCGATGCACTCATTGATCGGTCGTTCCCGAAAGGCACAAAGCACGGATGGGCTCCATGGCACTGAACGAGCTGGGCAAGATGCTCACCGCATCCGAGGTCGCGGAGATGCTCCATCTCCACGTCAACACGGTGAAGCGGCTCGGTGATCGCGGCGAGCTGAAGTACTACCGCGTGTGCAAGCGCGGTGACCGCAGGTTCCTCCTCGAGGACGTGCGGCGCTTCCTCGACAACAACCGCTAGCACCGCTCCTCGCCCCCACCGCGCGGCATCGGCCGCGCAACCACCACAGCAGAAGCGTCGGCCCGCCGGCCGGCGCTTCTTGGCGTCTTCGTCAGCTCCTGAGCGGCGCCGCCGAACCTACGGCTTGATGCGGTAGATCGTCGTTCCGCTGAAGTCGAGCACCCAGACGTCGCCGAAGGCGGGCTCCGCGACGAAGGGATTGATCGCGTCAGGCAGGGCGTAGCGAACGGGGGCCGCGTCCGGGTTCGCGAGGTCGATGACCCCGAGGCGCTTCCCGCTCCCGTCGGGGACCCACGCCTTGCCGGCGAACACCGTTCCGTCCAGCGGTTCGTTCCAGCCCGTCGTCTCGTGGACGAGGGCTCCCGCGCCGACATCCACGATCGCGACCTTGCTCAGGCCGCGCTCGCCGATCAGGAGCGTCGCATTGCCGTCGTCGCTGAACCAGGTCGGGGCGCCTGCGCCCTTGATCATCGTCGCGACCTTGTTCGTGGCCGGGTCGATGCGGCGCAGCTGGTAATCGACCTCGTCCGCGACCCACACGCCGTCCTTCATCACGGCGAGCCCCGCGGCGCGCGGCCCGATGGGGATGCTGGCGACGACCTTTGCCTTCGCCGGGTCGATGCGCAGGAGCACCTTGTTCGTGCGGTCCGCGACCCACACCGACCCGAAGCCGGCCTTCAGGTCCCACAGCGCCTTCCCGAGGCCGTCGATCGTGGCCGTCACCTTCAGCGTGGATGGATCCACCGCCAGGACGGCGGCCTTGCCGAGATCAGCGATCCAGATCCGCCCATCCGACCCGAGCGCCACGCCGCATGGCCCGATGCCGATGATCGCGTGGCCGACGACCTGGTTCGTTGCGGGGTCGACCTTGTCGATCGCGCCGGTCGAGTTGCTCGTGACGTACGCAGATGTGCCGTCGGTCGCCAGCGCGCACGGCGCGCTCGACACCTTGATCGTTGCGACGAGCTTGTCACCGAGCGGCGTGCCGGTCGCGACGGGGCTGGGGGTCGCGTGAGGCGTGCCGGCTGGGCTCGCGGCGGCCGAGGCGGCTGCAGCGGAGCCGGCCGGGGCCGTCGCCGAGCCCGGACCCGGGGCCGCGGTGGGGGAGGCCGTCCCACCGCAGGCCGCAACGGTCAGCGCGAGGATCGACAGGAATCGGGCGCGCGCAAGGTTGGTCATGGTCGATACTGCACCCGATGACTGGACCGATCGCAAGTGCCAGAACGCGCCAATTCGATAGGGCCACACTCGCGCTGGATCGCGGCGCTCGACCCGCACTGCATCGGCAGCTCGAGGCAGGGCTCAGGGCCGCGATCGCGGAGGGCCGGCTCCAGCCGGGGGCGCCGCTGCCGGGCACGCGGACGCTCGCAGACGAGCTGGGCGTCGCGCGCATCACTGTCGCCACCGCGTACGAGCAGCTCGTCGCGGAGGGATACCTCGATGCGTCGGCGCGCAGCGGCACGCGCGTCGCGACGGACCTGCCGGCCTCCGGCTTCCGGGTCGGCGATGCCGATGTGGAGCGCTTCGCCCCCGAGAGCAGCTTCCCGGCGCCGAACCCCGGCATCCCGCTCGCCCCGGTCACGATGGACGAGCGCGCTCCGGACGACGAGATCGACCTCGGGCCGGAGTCGTTCTCGTTCGCGTCGGTCGACCGGCGAGCGTGGGAGCGGCGGCTCGTCGCAGCGTGGCGAGAGATCGCCGCGGAGGCGAGCGGCGCCGCGGTCTCGTACTTTGGCGGGCTCGGAGACCCGGTCCTTCGCCAGGCGCTCGCCGACCACCTCGCGGTCCATCGCGCGGTGCGGGCGCGGCCGGACGCGATTGCGATCACCTCGGGTGCCACGGCTGCGCTCGCGGCAGTCGCCCGCGTGTGGCTTGGCCCCGGGCGGCGCTGCGTCGTCGAGGAGCCCGGCGGCTCACAGCTGCGACGGAGCCTGTCGATCGCCGGCGCGGAGATCGTGCCGGT
>DATAIB010000012.1:0-9799 GCA_036262855.1 Candidatus Limnocylindrales bacterium | reverse complement strand
CCGTTCGCGCCTACGTGGCCTTGCGCGCCAGCGTGTAGCCCCAGCGCATCGCTTCGACGAAGCGGCCGTTGCCGCCCGGATCGATCGTGGCTCGGAGTTCCTCGGCGAATTCGTCGAACCCCTCGCCGAGGGCGTGACGGGAGCACGTCGAGGTCGATTCCAGGTGCCCGATGATGTCCTCGAAGCGCAGCTCGACCGGCGCATCGAGCTCGTGGACCTCGACGCTCGCGAAGCCGGCATCGATGAGGACGCGTTCGCGCGCCTCCGGGCCGGGCGCCTGCCCGGGCATCGTCAGGCCCCAGCCCTCCGGGAAGGCTCGGGCCATCCACCGATCGCAGACCTCGGACAGCGCCTGCTCCCACGGCGTGGTGCCCGTGAAGCGCTCGTTGGCGCCGAGCGTTGCGAGGCAGCCACCGGGCCGCAGCCACCCGAGCGCACGTCGGGCCACCAGCGCCTGGTCGAGGCGGTGGAAGGCCTCGCCGATCGTGACCAGGTCGACGCTGCCCTCGACGAGGTCGACGTCTTCCGCACGGCCCACCTGCCACGCGATGTTGCCGAGGCCTCGGTCTGTTGCCCGTCGGCGGGCAAGCTCGATCATCTCCGGCTCGAGGTCGACGCCCAGGACGCGCTCGAACGACGCGGCGAGATCGAGCGCGACACGGCCCGGGCCGGTCGCCAGGTCGACGAGGAACCGATGTGCGCCATCGACGCTCGCGACGAGGTCCGCGAGCAGCTGCGGTGGGTACGGCGGGCGGTACCTCGCGTAGACCTCGGCGGTGCCGATGAACGCGCCGGGCCGCATGTTCGCGGGCAGGTCCATCAGCCGGCGACCGCTTCTGCGAGCAGGTGGTCGAAGCCCGGAGCTGCGAAGGCCGTCGAGGCCCGACCCCACCGTTCCTCCGCCCAGCCCCAGAAGTCGTAGTCGATCGGGGAGACCGCGGCCTGGATCGCCGCCCACAGGGTCCAGCCGACGTCCGACATGAGCATCTGCAGCCGCATCCGGGCCAGGAGCGCGGGCGTCGCCTCGCCGAAATAGGCGGCGCACAGCTGTTCCTGGCGCGCGGCGTCGAAGCCGAGCTCCTGGGCGGTGTTGCCGAGCTCGAACGTCGGGTCGTTGTTGCCCGAGTACTCGTAGTCGACGATCCGCAGGCGCTGTCCCTCGAGGATGTAGTTCTCGGCGAGCAGGTCGTTGTGGCACGGCACGGTGGCGAGCGGGTGTGCAGCCAGCGCGGCCTCGATCAGCGCGACCTTCGGGAGCTCGTCGCGGTATCCATCGGGCACGCGGATCGCGCGATCGTCGATGACGCGCAGGTAGAACTCGGTCAGCCGGAACATGTCGAAGTCGTCACGGAAGCGCGGGCCGGCATGGAGCTGGCGGAGCGATGCCGCGATCCGCTGCGGCGCAAGCGGGTCGGCGGCGAAGGCCTTGCTGGACATGGTGCGGCCGTCGATCCACTCGAGCGCGAATGCGCCGGTCTCGAGGTCCTGCGCGACGACCGTCGCGCCGACGCCGGTCTCCGCGGCTGCCCTCGTGTTGTGCAGCTCGTTCCCGCGATCGACCGCGAGCAGGTCCGTGGACGCGCCGGGCACGCGAACGAAGTACGCCGTCCCGTCGACGACGACGCGGTAGTTCTGGTTCGTCAGCCCCGCCGCGATGGGCTCGGCCACGGCGCGGTGTCCCGGCCACAGGCGCGCGGTGATCTCCTCGATCGGCATGGCGCGAGGTTAGCGACCGGCAGAGCGCCCATCCGAGCCGGTAGGCTCGGGGCATGGAGCACGCACCGGCGGTGATCATCGGCGGCGGCGTCGGCGGGACGTCGATCGCGTACCACCTCGCCGAGCTCGGCTGGACCGACATCGTCCTCGTCGACCGCGCGGAGCTCACGTCCGGCTCCACGTTCCACAGCGCCGGCCTCGTCGGCCAGCTTCGATCGACCACGACCTTGACCCGGATGATGATGTACGGCGCCGACCTGTACCGCCGCCTCACGCAGGAGACCGGCGTCGACGTCTCGTGGCACGAGGTTGGCAGCCTTCGGCTCGCGTCGACGAAAGAGCGGTACGAGGAGCTCCAGCGCCAGGCGGGCTGGGCGAAGACATTCGGGCTGCCGCTCGAGCTGATCTCGGCGAAGGAAGCCCAGGACAAGTTCCCGCTCATGACACTCGATGGCGTCCTCGGCGCGGTCTGGCTGCCGACGGACGGCTGGCTCGATCCGTCGGGGCTCGCGCAGGCGCTCGCGGCAGGCGCACGGGCGAAGGGCGCGAAGATCCGACAGCACACGCGGGTGGTCGGGATCGGGGTCGAGGGCGGCCGGGTGACCGGTGTCGACGTCGAAACGAAGACGGGCGAGCGCGAGACGATCATGGCCGACGTCGTCGTCAACGCGGGCGGCATGTATGCGGCGGAGATCGGCGCGCTGGCGGGCATCACCGTCCCGATCATCCCGATGGCCCATCAGTACCTGTTCACGAACGCCATCAACGGCGTGACGCCGACGCTCCCGACGATGCGCGACCCCGACCGGCTCTGCTATTTCCGCGAGGAGGTGGGCGGGCTGTGCATGGGCGGCTACGAGCGCGATCCGATGCCCTGGTCGCTCGATGGCATCCCGCGCGACTTCAACCACCGCCTGCTTGATCCCGATTGGCCGCGCTTCGAATCGATCATGGAGGGCGCCATCAGCCGCGTGCCCGCGATCGAGAACGCGGGCGTGACGCGGATCATCAACGGACCCGAGGCGTTCACGCCGGACAACGAGTTCATCCTCGGCGAGAGCGAGGTCCGCGGGTTCTTCGTCGCCGCCGGGTTCTGCGCCCACGGCATTGCCGGCACCGGCGGCATCGGGCGCCAGATGGCGCACTGGATCGCCGAGGGCGAGCCCGAGCTCGACCTCTGGAAGATGGACATCCGCCGCTTCGGCGGCCAGTACCGCTCGCAGGCGCTGACGCTCGCCCGAACGTACGAGAACTACGCGACCTACTACGACATCCACTACCCGAACGAGGAGCGGCTCGCCGGGCGGCCCCTGCGGCTCTCGCCGGCGTATGAGGACGTCGCCGCGGCGGGCGCGGTCTTCGGCGAGAAGTCCATGTGGGAGCGCCCGAACTGGTTCACGCCGAACGAGTCGGGCGCGGGCGTCGCGACGCGCGAAGCGCTCGAGGCGACGCGTCCCCGCGGCTGGGCGGGCCAGCACTGGTCGCCGGCGATCGGCGCGGAGGCCCTCGCAACGCGCCAGACAGCCGCGCTGTTCGACGAATCGTCCTTCGCCAAGATCGAGATCGAGGGCGATGGCGCGCTCGCCTTCCTCCAGCGGCTGTGCGCGAACGACGTCGACAAGGCGGTCGGATCGATCACGTACACGCAGATGCTCAACCGCCGCGGCGGCATCGAGTGCGACTTCACGGTCACGCGGCTCGCCGCGGATCGGTTCCTGATCGTCACCGGCACCGCGTTCGGCAACCACGACCTCGGCTGGATCCGCGGCCAGCTGCCGCCGGGTGGCGCCACGGATGTGCGCGTGCGCGACGTGACCTCCGCGCGGGCGTGCCTCGGCATCTGGGGCCCGAAGGCGCGCGAGATCCTCAAGCCGCTGACGAAGGACGACCTTTCGAACGAGGCGTTCCCGTACCTCACCGCGCGCGAGATCACGATCGGCGTCGTGCCGGTGCTGGCGCTGCGCGTCACGTACGTCGGCGAGCTGGGTTGGGAGCTGTATTGCCCGGCCGAATACGGGCGCGCGCTGTGGAAGGCGCTGTGGGTTGCGGGCACCCCGCAGGGCCTCGTCGCGGGCGGCTATCGCGCCATCGATGCGCTCCGACTCGAGAAGGGCTATCGCGTCTGGTCCTCGGACATCACGCCGGAGGAGACGCCGTTCGAGGCCGGCCTCGGGTTCGCCGCGAAGCTCGACAAGGCCGCGGACTTCATCGGCAAGGAGGCGCTCACGAAGGCGAAGGAGGCAGGCCCGCGCAAGCGCCTGCGTTGCCTCGTGCTCGACGACCCGCGCTCGGTCGCGCTCGGCAACGAGCCGGTCCGGGTCGACGGGAAGATCGTCGGCCGGGTGACGAGCGGCGGCTACGGGTTCGCCGTCGAGAAGTCGATCGCCTTCGCCTACCTGCCGCCCGACCAGGCGGCGATCGGCACCCGCGGCGACGTCGAAGTCTTCGGCGAATGGATCGGCTTCGAGATCGCGAAGGAGCCGCTCTGGGATCCGGAAGGAGCGCGGATCCGCTCGTGACGACCCTCGAGTTCGGGCCGGCCTGGAGCGCCTCGCTGCGGCGCGGTCCGGAGGCGGAGCTGCGTGGCTGGGTGGACACGGCGCTCGGCTGGTGCGTCCAGACCGACGCGATCGCGATGAAGCACTTCCGGCGCGACCTCGGCGTGCAGCAGAAGCCTGATCGCACCTTCGTGACGGTGGCGGACACGGGGATCGAGACGCGGCTGCGCGAGCGGATCGGCGCGGCGTTTCCGAAGCACGGCATCGTCGGCGAGGAGTTCGGGGTGGACGCGGCCGATGCCGAGACGCGCTGGTACATCGACCCGATCGACGGCACGCACAACTACATGCGCGGCATCCCGGTGTTCGCCACGCTCCTGGCGGTCGAGCGGGCAGGGGAGCTGCAGGCTGCCGTGATCTCGGCGCCGGCGCTGCGGATGCGCTGGGGCGCGTGGCGCGGCGGCGGCGCGTGGGCGATGTCGACCATGGGGGGCGCGGCGCCTCGCCGGTTGTCCGTGTCGGCGATCGACTCGCTCGAGGAGGCGCAGGTGCTGTTCACGAGCGAGACGGACATCGCGGCGTCGGGCCTCCTGCCCGGCTTCCGGGGGTTGCTCTCGCGCTGCTGGCGTGAACGCGGCTTCGGGGATTTCTGGAGCTACACGCTGGTCGCCGAGGGTGCCGCGGAGGCGATGGTCGAGGTCAACATCAAGCCCTGGGACGCCGCGGCGCCATACCTGCTCGTCGAGGAAGCGGGCGGTCGCGCGACCGACCTCGAGGGCAATCGATCCATCACCGGGACCTCGTTCATCGCCACGAACGGGCGGCTGCACACAGAGGTCCTGGCGGTACTCTCCGGTCGCACGGAGGGATCGACGCCATGATCGAGACGCCGAATACCGGCACGCCGGCCGAGCGGCCCGTCCATACCGCGCCCACCGACCCGGACCCGATCGGGCGGCGGGCGCAGCTCCTCACCACGGAGCACTGGTCGCTGCTCGCCACCCGCTCCATGAGCTGGAACGAGGCGTTCGCGCGGACATCGATGTTCCTGTCCGTGCTCTCTGCAGCGACAGTCGCGCTCGCCCTCGCCGGGCCTGCGATGGCGTTCGGTGAGGCGTTCGCCCTGTTCGCCGTGATCGTGCTGTCCGTGGCGCTGTTCCTCGGCATCGCGACGTTCATCCGGCTCGTCCAGATCAACAACGAGGACCTCTACTGGGTCACCGGCATGAACATGCTGCGCGGCCAGTACGCGAAGCTGTCGCCTGGCGTTGAACGGGACTTCGTCACCGGCCACACGCTCGATGTCGAGGGCATCGCCCGCTCGTTCGCGGCCTTCGACGTGACCTCGAGCCCGTCACCGATCCATGCCCTGATCACGACGCCAGCTGTGGTCGCGGTGATCTCGTCGACCATCGCGGGCGTGATCACCGGTCTCATCGCGCACGCGCTCGGCGCGGTGTCCCAGGGCGCGGTGGCGGGTGGGATCGGGGTGTTCGTGGTGGGCGTGATCATCAGCGTCTCGTACGGTCGGCGCGAAGCGCGCCGCTACATCGCCCGTGCCATCGAGATGCGCATCCCCAACGCGGACGCCGTCGACGGCGACCCGACTCCGCATCGGGACGGCCGGCCCAGAACGCCCTAGGTCTCGAACCTGCAGATGGCGACCGGGCCGTCGGGCCCGAGGCGATCCCCGATCAGGACTCGACGGTTCGAGTCGGCGCGAAGTCCTTCGTGGCCTGGCGCCGCTGCCACAGCGTGGTCAGCACGACCAGCAGCACCGCCGACAGGAAGATGATCGTGCCGATCACATTGACCTGGACCGGGATGCCGCGCTGCTGGGCGCCGTAGATGTAGATCGGGAACGTCAACGCAGGCCCCGACGTGAACGACGTGATCACGTAGTCGTCGATCGACAGGCTGAATGCCAGGAGTGCCGCCGCGACGATCCCCGGCAGGATCAACGGGAAGGTCACGCGCCAGAAGGTCGCCCACTCGTTCGCCCCGAGATCCATCGCGGCTTCCTCGAGGTGGCGCGGGAAGTCCTGCAGCCGCGCCTTCACGGTCACGACGACGTAGCTGATGTTGAACATCACGTGGGCGATGAAGATCGTGCGGATGCTGAGCGGGAACAGGAAGCCTTTCGGCAGGAACGGCAGGTCGGCCGTCGCGATGAACAGCGTCAGGAGCGACGACCCGAGGACGACCTCCGGTGTCGACATCGGCAGGAAGATCAGCATGTTCGTCGCGTTCCGGCCCCGGAACCCGTACCGAACCAGCGCCAGGGCGATCAACGTGCCGAGGATCGTGGCCACGATGGTCGAGCCCAGCGCGATGATCAGGCTGTTCGTGACGGCATCGGCAAGGCCGATGCGGCCGAGCGGATCCAGCCATGCGTCGATCGAGAACTTCTTGAATACGAGGTTGGACCGGCCGGTCGGGTCGTTGAAGCTGAAGAGGATCATGATCGCGACCGGCAGGATCAGGTAGAGCGTGACGCCGATCGTGTAGAGCGGCAGGATCGCCCGCTCCACCATGGCGCCGAGGCGACCGGGACGCCGGCCCGAACCGTTCCTTGCCACGGCGATGGCGCTCATCGCGCCGTGCCGCCGGTCAGCTCCTCGGTGCCGAGGACACGTGCGTACAGCAGGACGCCCACGATGATCGCGGCCATCAGGATGAACGACAGGGCGGACGCCATCGGGTAGTCGGTGATCTTGAGGAATCGGCCCTGGATCACGTTGCCGATCATCTGCGACTTGGGATCACCCAGGAGCTCGGCATTCACGAAGTCGCCGACCGCCGGGATGAACGTGAGCAGCGAGCCGGCGAACACCCCGGGCAGCGAGAGCGGGAGCACGACGCGGACAAATGCCTCGCTGATGAGGAACGTCCCGATCATGGCGCCGACGACGGCCCCGGCCACGCCTGGCAGCAGTGGCGATGCGCCAAGGATGCTCGCGATGAAGGCGACCAGGAGGCCGCCCGCGATCGCACCGACGATGGTGCCGGTCGGGCGCCAACGGCCGGCGTAGAGGTCCTGGGCCGCCTCCACCAGCCGGACATCGACCTTCTCCAGGGCCACGTACAGCGGCAGGGTCATGAACGGCAGGAAGTTGTACGTGATCCCGGCCACCACGGCGGCGGGCGTTGCCAGGAGCCGGAAGTCATCGGGCAGCAGGCCCGCATCCTTGAGCGGCCCGAGCACGATCCCGCTGTCGGCGAGGATGATCTTCCAGGAGAGGGTTCGGAGGAGGAAGCTCGTGAAGAACGGGGCGATCACCAGGAACAGCAGCACGTTCTTGTAGCGGCCGCCGCGGAACGCGATCGTGTACGCGAGCGGGTAGCCGAGCAGGAACGCGAGGATCGTCGCGACGCCGCCGTACTCCACCGACCGGACGAACCAGGGCAGGTACTGCGAGAACGCCTCGCCGTAGATGGACCAGTTGTAGGTGACCTGGTAGCCCCGATCGATGTTCCCGGTCGAGAGCGACACGAGGAACATCTGGATCGCCGGGTACACGTAGAACAGGAGCAGCCAGAGCAGTCCGGGCAGCAGGAGCAGGTACGGCGCAGCGCGCCGCGACAGCCGCATGGCCGATCAGCCCGTGACGGGGATGGTGGGTCGAGGGAGTGCGGGGTCGCCTAGAGGCCGATGACCTTGGAGAACGCCTCTGCCCACGACTGCTCTTCCTCTGCCGTCACGGCGCGGAACTGCTTGAGCCGGGCAACCCAATCGGCCGGAGGGAAGATCAGCGGATTGGTCGCGAGCTCCGGATCGATCTTGACGATCTCCTCCTTCGCGCCCTTGACCGGGCACACGTAGTTCACGTACGCCTCGATCGTGGCCGCGTTCTCAGGCTCGTAGTAGAAGTTGATCCACGCCTCCGCCTGGCCCTTGTTCACGGCGCCCTTCGGGATGCACATGTTGTCCGTCCAGAGCATGCCGCCCTCGGTCGGGAGCGCCCACTGCCAATCCTGGTCGGCCTGCTGGCCCGGGACGATGAGGCCCTGGACGTCGCCCGACCAGGCCATCGCCACGACGGAATCGCCGGCGATGGCGACGTCGACGTACGAGTTGCCGGTGAGCTGCCGGACGATGCCGGAATCGACGGCCTTCTTGACCTCTGCCAGCGACTGCTGGAACTGGTCATCGGTGATGGTGCCGGGATCGAACCCGAGCTTGATCGCGGCGAGGCCCACGGTGTCCCGCATCTCGGTCAGGTACGTGAGCTTGCCCTTGTATTTCGCATCCCAGAAGACGGCCAGCGACGTCAGGTCGCCGGTCTTCTTCTTGTCGAAGCCGATGCCCGTCATGCCGGACTGCCACGGCGCCGCCAGGTTGGTGTCCTTGTCGAACGAGCGGCCCCGATAGTTGTCGGCGAGGTTCGCGACGAAGTTCGGCGTGTTCGCGGTGTTGATCGTGTCGAGCCAGCCGAGTCGCGCCAGCCGGGCGATCATCCAGTCCGTGAGGACCACGAGGTCCCACTGCGTCGGCTGGTTCGCGTCGAGCGGGCCCTTGAGGTCGCGCGAGAAGAACGTCTCGTTGTCGTCGACCGCCTCGACGTAGTTCACCTTGATCGTCGTTTCCTTGGTGAACTTGTCGATCGTCGGGTGGGTCTTGTTGTCGTCGGAGACGTCGATGTAGCCGATCCAGTTCGCCCAGTTGAGCTCGCCGGAGAGGTTCGTGGCCGCCGGCTCCGCCGTCGCCGCGACCGTGGCTGCTGCGCTCGCACCCTCGGTGTTGGCCGTGGTGGCACCGGGCGTGCTCGCCGGGGCCTGGCTCTGGCCGGAGATGCCACACGCTGACAGGAACGCGGCGAAGCCGGCAAGGCTCCCGCCGACCAGGACCGCGCGCCGGGTGATGGGACGCTCGAGCAGGGGCTGATCCGACATGGCTGTGTCCTCCTTCGGCATCAGGTGCGGGTGACCGAAGCGGCAACCCGAGTGGCTGGGTTCATGCGACTGGCCTGGGTCATGCGACGGCTGCGGGCTGCCGGGCGTCGGTTCCGAGGGCATCCTCATCACCCACGCCACCCGCGTCCTCGACGATGAAGCTGTGGTCCGGCTGCCAGGAAAGGACGACCGCTTCACCGGTCGCCCAGAGCTCCGACTTCGTGGCGCGTTCGACGTTCTGTTCGAACACGGTCACGCGGTGGCCATCCGCGAGCTGCACGATGTACTGGGTGCTCACGCCGAGGTAGGAGGCGTGGGCGATCGTGCCGGCCAGCCGGTTGTAGCCAGCGGGAATGTCCTTGCCGGGCTCGGTGAGCCGGATCTTTTCCGGCCTGACCCCGAGCGCGATCCTGCCCGTGCGACCTGCCGCCAGCGCCGAGGGCACGCGACAGGCGGACCCGTCGGAGAGCTTGAACGCCGCCATGTCGCCGGACGTGCCGTCCGAGTCGACCGAGAGGAGGTTGCTCACCCCGAGGAAGCCGGCGACGAACCGCGTCTTCGGGCGCTCGTACAGCGCCTCGGGATCGCCGAGCTGCTCGTAGCGGCCCTTGTTCATCACCGCGATGCGATCCGACATCGTCATCGCCTCTTCCTGGTCGTGGGTCACGTAGATGAACGTGATCCCGACCTCC
>DATAIB010000011.1:0-16668 GCA_036262855.1 Candidatus Limnocylindrales bacterium | reverse complement strand
GTCGAGGTCGGCCGGCCCGAAGTCCGGCCAGAGCGTGTCGCTGGTGATCAGCTCGGCGTACGCCGCCTGCCAGATCAGGAAGTTGGAGAGGCGGTGCTCGCCGCCGGTGCGGATCACGAGGTCCGGATCCGGCAGGCCGGCGGTGTAGAGCGCGTTCGACACGGTGGACTCGTCGATACCGTCGGCCGAGACGCCGGAGCGCACGATGGAGCGGACGGCGTCCACCAGCTCCGTGCGGCCGGCGTAGTTGAAGGCAATGTTCAGGAGGAGGCGCTCGCCGTCGGCGGTCGCTTCGAGCGCCGACTCGATCGATTCACGGGTCGCCGGAGGCAGCTCGTCGCGCCGCCCGAGCAGCCGCACGCGCACCCCCTGGGCTCGCAGCTCGTCCGTCTCGCTGCGGATCGCGCTCTCGAGCAGGCCGAACAGGCCCACCACCTCCTCGTCCGTACGCGCCCAGTTCTCGCGGCTGAAGGCGTACAGCGTCAGGACGGGCAGCTCGCGCCGAACGGCGTGGCGGAGGACCTCGCGGATCGCCTCGACGCCGGCGGCATGGCCCTCGATCTCGGACGCGCCGCGGGCACGGGCCCAGCGACGATTGCCGTCCATGATGATCGCGACGTGGCGCGGGATGTCGGAGCGGCCGGCATCGGGCTCGACTGCGGAATCGCCCTCGTGGGCGCGCGGCGGAGCGTCGGTCGGACGGATCAGCGGCGCGCGCGCCACTAGACCTCGAGGACCTCCTGCTCCTTTGCAGCCCCGACGCGGTCGATGTCGTCGATGTGGCGATCGGTCGTCTTCTGGAGGACGTCCTGCAGCTTGCGACCTTCGTCGACGCCGACCTCGCCGTCCTTCTCGAGCTTCTTGAGCTGGTCCGCCGCGTCCCGCCGCAGGTTGCGGATCTCGACGCGAGCCTCCTCCATGCGCTTATGGACCTGGCGCACGAGGTCGTGGCGCCGCTCCTCGGTGAGCGCGGGGATGTTCAGCCGGACCACGTTGCCGTCGACGTTGGGCGTGAGCCCGATGTCGCTCTTCGTGATCGCGCGCTCGATCGCGCCCAGCGCGCTGCGATCCCACGGCTGGATCACGATCTGGTGCGGCTCCGGGACGCTGATGCCGGCGAGCTGGTTGAGCGGCGTCTGCGTGCCGTAGTAGTCGATGTGGATGCGCTCGACGAGGCCCGTCGATGCGCGCCCGGTCCGGATGTTGGAGAGGTCCCGCTCGAGGACCTCCACCGCACGGGCCATCTTCTGGTCCGCCGACGTGATCGCCTCGTGGCTCATGCCTGTACCTCCGCGGGCCCCGAGATGAGGGTCCCAACCGGCTCGCCGGCCGCAACCCTGGCGATGTTGTCCGTCCCGTTCAGGTCGAACACGACGATCGGCAGGTCGTTCTCCATGCACAGCGAGACGGCGGCGCCGTCCATGACCTTGAGCTGGTCGCGGAGCAGGTCCGCGTACTCGAGCCGCTCGAAGCGGCGCGCGCCCGGCACGGTCATCGGATCGGCATCGTAGACCCCGTCGACCTTGGTTGCCTTCATCAGCACGTCCGCACCGATCTCGACGGCGCGGAGCGCGGCCGCCGTGTCCGTCGTGAAGTACGGGTTGCCGGTGCCGGCGACGAAGATCGCGACGCGGCCCTTCTCAAGGTGCCGCACCGCCCGGCGCCGGATGTACGGCTCCGCGATCTCGTTCATGGCGATCGCGGTCATGACGCGGGTGGGCACGCCGGCCCGCTCGAGGGCGTCCTGGAGCGCGAGGCCGTTCATGACCGTGGCCAGCATGCCGATGTAGTCGCCCGTCGCGCGGTCCATGCCCTGGGCGGACGCCGCCATGCCCCGGAAGATGTTGCCGCCGCCGACGACGATGCCGACCTCGACCCCGCCGGCCTGCACCTGCTCGACCTGGCGGGCGATGAACGTGCAGACCGCCGGATCGACGCCGTACGGCTTGCTCCCGAGGAGCGCCTCACCCGACAGCTTGAGGAGGATCCGCCCGTATCGCGGCTTCGCTCCTGTTGCCCGGGCCCGACCGACGGTGGAGCCGTCGCTCACTTGTCCTCCCCGAGCGCATACCGCTCGAAGCGCCGGACCTGGATGTTCTCGCCGATGGTGGCGATCGCCTCGGTGATGAGATCGCGCACCGGGCGCTCCTCATCCCGGAACGGCTGCTCGAGGAGCACCCCGCCCGGCTCGGCGAACCACTTCTTGAGCCGGCCGTCGACGATCTTGCCGCGATGCTCCTCGGGCTTCGCCTTGACGTCATCGGCGGCAAGCAGCTCCGCTCGCTTCGCCTCGAGCGCCTCCGCTGGGATGCCTTCGACGCTGACGTACTTCGGGTAGGTCGCAGCGACCTGCACGGCGAGGTCGCGGACGAGCTTCTGGAACTGCTCGGTGCGCGCGACGAAGTCCGTCTCGCAGTTCACCTCGATGAGCACGCCGACGCGGCCGCCGGTGTGGATGTAGCTGGAGATGAGGCCCTCGCGGGCGTCCCGGCCGGCCTTCTTGGCCGCTGCGGCCAGCCCGCGCTCGCGAAGGAGCGCGATGGCCTTGTCCATGTCGCCGCCCGCTTCCTCGAGGGCGCGCTTGCAGTCCATCATCCCGGCGCCGGTGCGATCGCGCAGTTCCCTGACCGCGCTTGCGGTGATCTCGGCCATGAAGGTCGTGTGCTCCTGTTCTCGTGCTGCGGACGGCTCGGCCCGCGGATTGCTTCGGTGGGATGCGGCGTCGGCGATCGACTGGCGAACCGGCGATCCGGGCGCCGCGGCAGGTCAGGCGGGGCTGGCGTCCTTCGACTCGGCCTCGGCCGCCTCGCGAGCGAGCTCCGCGGCGATCTCCTCGGGCGAGGCACCGGCCTCCTCGGCCGCGGGCGCCGCCGCAGGGCCGCCGGGCAGGAGGTCATCCTCCTCGTCCGGGGCGAAGCTCAGCGCGCCGCCGCCCGCGAGGGCAGCGACGAGCTCGTCGGTCGCCGTGGCGTCGTCGTACTGGGGCTCGTCGGCCACCTCGACCTCGGGCTCGACCGCGCGGCTCGCGCGCTCCTGGGCGCCTTCGATCGCCGCATCGGCGACGAGCTGGCACAGGAGGCGGATCGAGCGGATCGCGTCGTCGTTGGCCGGGATGATGAAGTCGAGCTCGTCGGGGTCGACGTTCGTGTCGCCCGTGCCGACCACCGGGATCTCGAGGCGGTTGGCCTCGGCGACCGCGATGCGCTCGCGGTGCGGGTCGACGATGAAGATGGCGCCGGGCAGGCGCTTCATCTTCCGGATGCCGCCGAGCGTGAGGTTGAGCTTGTTGAGCTCCTCGGTGAGCTTCGCGGCTTCCTTCTTCTGGAGCCGATCGAGGTCGCCGGTGTCGCGGCGCGCCTCGAGCTGGTCGAGCAGGCCGATGCGCTTCTTGATGGTGACGAAGTTGGTGAGCATGCCGCCCAGCCAGCGCTTGTTGACATACGGCATGCCGGCGCGCGTCGCCTCGGCGGCGAGCGGCTCCTGGGCCTGCTTCTTCGTCCCGACGAACAGGACGACGTCACCACGCGCGACGGTCTCGCGCACGAAGTCGAGGGCGACCTCGAGCCGCTTCGCGGTCTGGGCGAGGTCGATGATGTGGATGCCGTTGCGCTCCGCGAAGATGAAGGGCTTCATCTTGGGATTCCAGCGGCGCGTCTGGTGGCCGAAGTGGACACCAGCTTCGAGCAGCTGGCGCATCGAGATTGCCGGCACGGTCGTGTTGCCTCCTGTCGGTTGTCGTCCGCCGCGGACCCTCGTCGGGAACCGAGGCCCTGTCGGGCCGCCGGCACCGCCCCGAATCGGTACGGTCCGCGTGTGAGCTCCAGCGCCTTCGGCCTCGTGGCCGCCGCGCTGGGCGGTTGATCAGCCCGAACCTTCGTCCGAGCCGCGGGAGTCTACCACGGGTCCCGTGCCCGCCCGATCGGATCGACCCGTCAGCGCCGGCGCCGGCGCACGATGGCGCCCCGGCGCCCTGTGCTTCCCCGCGCGCTCGGTGCAGTTCGGCACGGCAGTTTGACGAGGTGCGGCGCGGAGGGCTGCCAAGCGCGCCGATCGATGAAGATTCGCCGGCCGTTCTGACGCGGATTCGCGTCCAGTGCCGCCGGCTGCCCTCTCCGCAGGCCAACCATCGTCAAGTTGCCAAGCGAATCTGTTCACGAGCTCCCGAGGTTCGCGTGGTGCCGCACAACACCCCGGGGCTCCACGACGACCAGGTCAAACCGCAGCGGGAGCCTCGGTACCGGAACGCCATCCGGAAGGTGCCCGATCTCGAGGAGGCTGAAGGCAGCGCGCCGGAGCCGCGCGAGCTTGGCGCGGTCGACGGTCTCCTCCGCAAGGCCGTAGTCACGCCGGGACCGCCACCGCACCTCGACGATGACCAGCCAGGTGCCGCGCGGATCCAGCGCGACGAGGTCCAGCTCGGCTCGGCCCACCCGGACCTGGCGGCCGAGGATGGTCCAGCCTGCCGCGGTGAGCCGGTCGGCCACCAAGGCCTCCGCGGCATCGCCCACCTGCTGCGCCGCCGTCCGCACCCCGGCACGATCGCAGGCGACGCTCACCGCCGGCTTCCGCTGCGATCACCCGGCGATCACCCGGCGATCACCCGGCCCCGAGTGCGCCGATGTCGCGTCGAAGGGTCAGCCCCGCACGGCGCACCTGCCGCCGCAGCCGAAGCGGCGTCCATGCGACGGAGGCGCCTGACGAGCGCACGAACCGTCCCGCCGGCGCATCTGCGCCCCACGCGATCAGCGGCAGGCATCCGACGAGGATCGCCGGCGTGTTGATCCAGACCGTCGGCAGCGCGAAACACACGGCGACCGGCACCGTCCAGCGCCGATCAGACCGAGCGCCCCACCACAGCAGCGCGACGACGAGCGGCAGCCGCACCACCAGCGGCACGGGCAGGTACACGCCTGCATCCGGCGTCGGGAACTGCAGGCGCAGCAGCATCTCGAGCCAGCCGAGCCACGCTGCCGGCGCCAGGAGCACCGACAACCCGACCACCGCCGCGGTCGCGCCGGTCGCGAGGAAGAACGAGCGCCACTCGCGCCGGAATGCGAACCACAGGACGCCCACGCCCGGCGTGACCTTCGTGATGAACGGGACGGCCCACGCCGCGGGCCACCTGAAGCCGGCCACGACCACCGCAGCCATCAGCAGGTCCATCTGCCCGATCGCGAGGCTGATCGCAACCGGCGCGAACAGTCCGATGAGCACGGCTCGCCAGCCCGTGAGCCAACACAGGATCGCGCCGAGCCCGGCTGTCCAGACGGCGGCGAAGAGCGGCAACGGCAGCGCCGTCAAGGGCGCGATGAGCTGTGCGAACGCCGGCGAGTACAGGTAGTCGCCGGTGTGCCCCGGAACCGCGGCCGCGTAGTCCAGCCCGAACCGGGTCGTCCAATATGCCCACAGGTCGAAGATCCGGTCGTTCCACGGATAGACATCGAGGGCACGCACCGCGACGAGGATCCCGACGACGAGGAAGACGATCGAGCGTCCGAGGCGGCGGGCGGCTGGAGTGCCGGGCACGGCGGTTACGCGAAGGCGTCGGGCCTGGGGACCTGGGGCGGAGGATCCGCCTCGAGGAGGAGGGCCTCGACCTCGGCGAACGCCGCAACGGCGTCGTCCGTGGGCTGCAGCGTGGTGATGCCATCGAGTCGATCGAGCTCGCGCGCGCTCGCCTCCTCCTCGACCGAGGCGACCGCCTCGTCGAACAGGTCGAGGCTGATCTGGTCGCCTGCGAGCGTGCGCTGGAGGGCGAGGAAGGAGCGGCGGTGGTACGGCGTCAGCCCGAGCTTGCGGATCGCGTCCCGATGCTCCTTCGTGGCGTAGCCCTGATTGCGCTCCCAGCCGTAGCCCGGGTAGCGCGCGGCAAGCAGCGTCATCATCCGGTCGCGCACGACCTTCGCGACGACCGAGGCGCACGCGATCGAGTAGACCTTCGCGTCCCCGTCGACGATCGCCGTGTACGGCCCGACATGGGCCTCGAAGCCGGCGATCCGATTGCCATCCACCAGCACGTGATCATGCCCGCCGAGCCGCGCAACCGCGCGGCGCATCGCCAGGTGGGTGGCGTGATAGATGTTCAGGGTGTCGATCTCGCGCACGGAGGCGGCCCCCAGCCCGACCGCGACCGCACGACGGCGGATGATCGGGGCGAGCCGTTCGCGCTGGGCGGCCGAGAGCGTCTTCGAATCCCGCACACCAGGGATCCGGTGGGAGCCGGGCTTCAGGATCACGGCGGCGGCGACGACCGCGCCGCAGGTCGGCGCGACGCCGACCTCGTCGATGCCGACGACGCGCTCGGCGCCACCGTTCCAGTGGCCGCGCTCGTAGCGGAGGGTGGGGACTCGCGGCGCCATGGCGCCCTCAGGGTAGCGACATCGCGGCCCCGAACGCGATGAGCCGAACGGGCCGAAATCGGCCCGCCCGTCAGGACTTGGTGCGGCGCTCGCGCAGGGTGGCGGCCTTGCCGACGCGATCCCGGAGGAAGTACAGCTGGGCGCGCCGGACGCGGCCGTGACGGACGACCTCGATCTTCTCGACGCGCGGGCTGTTGAGCATGAACGTTCGCTCGACGCCCACGCCGCTCGCGATCTTGCGAACGGTGATCGACTTCGCGATCCCGCCGCCCTTGAGCTTCATGATCACGCCCTCGAAGACCTGGATGCGCTCCTTGCCGCCCTCGACGACCTTCGCGGACACCTTCACGGTGTCACCGGACGCAAGCTCCGGCAGGTCGGTGCGGATCTGGTCGGCGACGATCTCGTCGAGCACGTTCACAGTGGTGGCGTCCTGTTCGTGTGCGGCGCGCGGCGGCGCCGTGGGATGTCTCTGGGAGCCGACCGGGCGGTCGACGGCGGCGAACGATAGCACGGGGTCGCGCCCGGCGTCGACCGGCGACCGGGGCAGCGCCCGCGCCGAAGCGCTCTGCGCTCAGGCGTCCGGTGGCAGCAGGTCCGGCCGCTTTGCGCGGGTTCGAGCGAGCGCGGCGGCGCGACGCCATGCTCGAACCGCCGCGTGGTTGCCACCGACGAGGATGTCCGGCACGCCCTGGCCGCGGAACTCGGCGGGACGGGTGAACTGCGGATACTCGAGCAGCCCGTCGGTGAAGGATTCCTCCGCCGTCGACAGGTCGTCGATCGCGCCGGGGAGCAGGCGCGACACCGCGTCGATCACCACGAGCGCGGCGAGCTCGCCGCCCGTGAGGACGTAGTCCCCGATCGACAGCTCCATGTCGACCAGCGACCGGATCCGGTCGTCGATGCCCTCGTAGCGCGGGCAGAGGAGCACGAGGTGCGAGCGCCCGGCGAGGTCCGCCGCAGTTGACTGGCGGAACGTGTCGCCGCCGGCATCGAGCAGGATGACCGTCGAATCGGAACGCCTGAGCGCGTCGATGGCGTCGGCGACCGGCTCCGGCCGCAGCACCATCCCGGCGCCGCCGCCGTAGGGCGAATCGTCGACGCTCCGATGCTTGCCGATCCCCCACCGGCGCAGGTCATGGAGCCGGACGCTCGCGAGGCCCTGCGCCTGGATGCGCGCCGGAATGCTGGCGGACAACGGGCCTTCGAGCATCTCCGGGAACAGGCAGACGACGTCGATCTCGAGGGTCACGACGCGGCGTCTCCCTCCTTCGGTGCGTCCGTCCCCGACTCGCCCGGCGCGTCGCCCACGGGCTTGTCACTGCCAGGCGCGTCGCCGGCAGGTTCGTCGCCGGCAGGCTTCGCGCCCTTGCCGTGGCGCGACCAGCGCGGGCGGCGCCGCGGTTTCGTGCTGGTCCGTTCGGGCGCGTCCACGACCGCGCCGCCGAGATCCAGGACTCGCTCGTCGACGACGATCTCGCCGCGTTCCGGCGCGAAGGCCGTGATCACGTCACGGACCGCGGGCAGATCGAACTCGCCCGGCGGGCCGCCGCGAACCACGTACACCTCGTTCTCGCCGGCACGGTAGATGTCCACGACCCGGCCGAGCTCGGCGCCCGCGGAATCGCGCACCACCGCGCCCACCACCTCGTGCCAGTACGCGGCACCGGAATCGAGGTCCGATGCCCGATCGACCACGATCTCGAGGTACGCCTCGCGCAATCGCTCGGCGGCGTTTCGCGACGGGATCTCGCGGAATCGGAGCCGCCAGCCGGGGCCGTCCTCGACCGCCTCGGCGGAGTCGATCGTCAAGGGCCGCGGATCGCCCTCGACGTGGAGGACTTGCCCAGCCGCAAACCGCTCGTCCGGCCGATCCGTGAGCACCTCGACCCGCACGGCGCCGTTGAGCCCGTGCAGGCCGCGCACCTGTGCGACGACGAGCCGCACGGCTGCCGTCGCGTGAACCTCACTCAACCGGCGTCGATGATCTCCAGCTGGACCGAGCTGCCCTCGCGGGCCCCGGTCACCTTCAGCAGCGTTCGGAGCGCCTTGGCGACGCTGCCGTTGCGGCCGATGACCTTGCCCATGTCGTCATTCGCGACCGTCAGCTCGAGGACGGTGCCCTCCTCGTCCTCGACCTCGGTGACCTTGACGGCCTCCGGGTCGTCGACGAGCGACTTCGCCACGTACTCGACGAGCTCCTTGGCGCTCACTTGGCGGCCGCCTTCGAGGCCTTCGCCTTCGGCGCGGGCGCGGGTGCAGGCGCTGCCTTCTCGGCCGCCATGACGCCATGGGCCCGGAAGAGTCGGGCGACGGTGTCGGACGGCAGCGCGCCCTTGGCCATCCATGCCTGGGCCTTCTCGGCATCGACCTGGAACTCGACCGGGTTCGTGCGCGGGTTGTAGTGCCCGAGCGTCTCGAGCGAGCGGCTGTCGCGGGCGCTGCGCGAGTCGGCGACGACCACGCGGTAGCTCGGCTGCTTGTGGGCGCCGACGCGGGTCAGACGAATTCGAACGGCCATGTGCTCCTCCTGGGGTTTGGGGGCTAGTTGGGCTTGACCGAGAGGATGGCGGTCGATTCCGCCAGGTCGCCCTCGGATTCGGTGACGAAGTACATCGCCTCGAGGGGCTCGAGGTACGGCTTGATGTCGCTCTTCCACGTCGCGAGCTGGTCGGCCGGCATGGCCGACTCGATGACGTCGAGGAGCTTCGGGATCGCGACGTACACCGTCGCGCCGCTCGGGCTCACGCCGCGGGCCGCGACGCGCTTGAACGCGGGATCGTCGGCCAGCGAGGCGCCGGCCTGGACGTTGACGAGCTTGTCGATCGCGCCCGTGCCGATGCCGAAGATGAGCGCCTTGCCCTTGACGGCATAGGACAGCTCGATCGGACCCGTGGGCGACACGACGTCGGTGCCGCCCGTCAGGGCACCGATGTCGGTGATCGTGATGGTGGTGACCTTGACGCCGTTGACGGTCGTGTCGTGGACGCTCACCGCGTTCGGCGCCTGCAGCGTGAGCAGCCCGATGACCGTGCCGATGGACCCTGCCTTCTCGGCGGCGCCGGCCTCATCGGACGCCAGGAGGACGACGGATGCAGTCGGCGAGTCGCCGCCCGTGACGATCACGCCGGCGTCCTGGACCCAGCCGACGACGGTGCGCAGGTCGACCACGCCATCGATCGACTTGAGCTGGGCGTCGAACTCCGGGATCGTCCGCAGCGCCGTCAGCATGTTCTGGATGCCCGCGCCGGCACCCTGGCCCTCGATGTACGCCACCGCATCGGCCGGCGCCATGGCCGCGATCTCGCTCTTGTGCGCCGCAGGCAGCGGGAGCATCGAGGGGCTCGAGGTTGCCGGAGCCGGGATCGGGGCCTTGGCGTCCATCACGATCGCGTCGCCTTCGGCGCGAATCCCGATCATGCCCCAGGCCGGGAGCGACATGGTTGCCAGGTCGAACGGCATCGCCGATGCGCCCGGCATCGTCTGCATCATGTCCTTGAGCAGGTCGAAGTAGCTGCCGAAGTCGTAGTACATCGTGGCGAGGTGGTCGCCCGTCAGCGCGGCCGTGGCGGCCTTGTACTTGGCGGAGCCGCCGATGCCGTTCCCGGACGCCTTCGCATCCAGCGCGGCCTTCACGGACGCGATGTCGCCGATCAGCCCTTGGCGGTCCTTGATGGCACACGCAGATTCGCCGAAGGAGACGAGCTGGGTGCCCTGGTAGGTCTCCGTCGTCGTCGCCTGGTCCTTGAACACCGACGCGCAGGTCACGGCGCCGTTCGTGGTGGCGGAGAGGAGCCCGCCGAAGGGTGTGGGAACGGACGTGTTCGCGGTGTCGGCCTTGCGGACCGCGATGTAGAGCGGCCCGTTCAGCCACGGCTTGATGTCCGTGACGTAGTCCACGCCCGCGCCCGAGCCACCGGCGTTCCGGACGAGCCGCGTGAAGGCCTCATCGACCTTCTGGTCGATCGTCGAGAGGTCCGCGAAGCCGGGGAAATGGGCGATGAACTTGCCGACCTGCTCCATCTGGTCGCCCGGCAGGTCCGGCCGGATCTCGAACACGAATGCCGCGTCGGCCGGCACGTAGGCCAGCGCCTCGGGCGTGGTCTTCGCGTTCAGGAGCATGAAGCCCGCGATGGCGGCGCCGATGGCCACCACGGCCACCGCGAGGGCCACGAACCAGCGGCCCTTCGAGCCACCGCTTGCGACGGGAACGGCGGTCGTCGCAACTGCAGGGGGCGTGGTGAACGCCGCGTCCGGGGACACGGCCGCGTCCGGGGACACCGCCGCTGCCGCCGACGCGACGGGCGCGGCTGCACCCGGAGCTGCGTTCATCTCGCCGTTCATCGTCGGGTCGTTCTCGACCGCTGGGTCGGGCCGGCCCAGGTCGTACCGCTGCGTCTGGTCGTCCGTCATGGCACTCCTACCGCCTTCCCGTCGGCAAGCCGCCGAGCAGCCCGCGGCCGCGACCCCCCGCGAGCTGCTTCATCATCCGCTGCATCTCGGTGAACTGCTTGACCAGCCGGTTCACCTCGGTGAGGTTGGTTCCTGCGCCCGTGGCGATCCGGCGGCGGCGGGACCCGTTCAGGATGTTGGGATCGCGGCGCTCGCGGGGCGTCATCGAGCGGATGATCGCCTCGGTGCGCTTGAGGTCGCCCCGGTCGACCGCGTCCTGCGCTTCCTTGGCCATGTTGCCCATGCCCGGGATCATGCCCACGAGCTGGCCGATCGGGCCCATCTTCTGGACCTGCTGGAGCTGGTCCAGGAAGTCCTCGAGCGTGAACTCCGCCTTCCGCAGCTTCTCCTCGAGCTTCGCGGCCTGCGCGGCATCTACGTGCTCCTGCGCGCGCTCGACGAGCGTCATCACGTCGCCCATGCCGAGGATCCGGCCGGCGAGGCGGTCCGGGTGGAAGACCTCGAGCGCATCGGTCTTCTCGCCGGTGCCGAGGAACTTCACGCCGAGCCCGGTGACGCTTGCGATCGAGAGCGCAGCCCCGCCGCGCGCATCGCCATCGATCTTCGTGAGGACGAGGCCCGTGACGGGCACGGCGGCGGCGAATGCCTGCGCCACGCCGACGGCTTCCTGGCCGGTCATCGCATCGACGACGAGGAGCGTCTCGACCGGGTGGACGGCCGCGTTCACCGCGGCGATCTCGGCCATGAGCTCGTCATCGATCGTGAGCCGGCCCGCGGTGTCGACGATGATCGTGTCGCGCGTGAGGCGGTGGGCGGTCTCGAGCGCGCCCTTCGCGATGTCGACGGTCTTCGTCCCGGCCGGCGCGCGATGGACCGGGATGTCGAGCGCTTTGCCGAGCGTCTCGAGCTGGTCGGCGGCCGCAGGACGATAGGGATCCGCGGCGACCAGCAGCGGCCGGCGACCCTGCTTGACGATGTACTTCGCGAGCTTCGCGGAGGTCGTCGTCTTGCCGGAGCCCTGGAGGCCCACGAGCGCGATCACGGCCGGGTTGCCGTGGAGCCGGAACGTCCGATCGCCCGCGGAGAGCAGGTCCACGAGCTCGTCGTGGACGATCTTCACGATCTGCTGGCCGGCGCTCAGGCTGGACAGGATCTCTGCGCCGACGGCCTTCTCGCGAATCCGCGCGACGACGTCCTTGACGACCTTGAAGTTGACGTCGGCCTCGAGCAGGGCGAGGCGGATCTCGCGGGCCGCCGCATCGACGTCGTCCTCGGTCACCCGACCGCGGCCGGTCAGGTTCGCGAGGGTCTTGCGCAGTCGTTCGCTGAGGCTGTCGAACACGACGAAGGACGGACTCCCAGGGACCCGATCGGGGGAGGGCCGCGGTGTGCGCCGCGGGGCCGGAGCGCGGGTTCTGGCGGGCCGGCGAGCGGGAGTGTACCCCGCCGGGCGGAACTCCTCAGTCGATCTTGAAGGGAATCGTCTTCCGCGGGCTCGTGCCGTTCAGGACCAGGAGCGCGAACGTGCCCGTGAGCCCGGCCGGGATCTCGAACCGGCTGATCAAGCCCTTCTTGGTCTTCTTCGCCGCGATGAGCTCGACGGACTGGCTGTGCCCATCGCGCCGGGCGCTCACGACCGTGCCGTCGGGGAGCTTGAGCGCGACGTTGTCCCCGGTGAAGGCGAACCCGCCCGAGAAGTCACCGGTGTACGTGGCGTCGTACGTGATGGTCAGCGCCTGCAGGCTCGCGTCGAGCTCCTGGGACCAGTCGGGCAGGTCCCAGCGCAGCTCGCCCTTGCGCAGGGTCAGCTTGAGGGTCCCGGACGTGCCGCTGCCGCTGAGCGAGAGCTCCTGCGGCTCGAAGGCGAGGACGGATCCGGCAGATGGCGTCAACGGCACGCGGGCGACATGGAGCGGTCCAGCGCCGATCTCGAGGACGGCCGTATCGAGCGACGAGATGCCCTGGAGCTCGTAGGTCAAGGTGGTCGCACCGGTCGAGCCTGCGGGCAGGTCGGGAATCGTCGAATCGCGCGTCGGGTCGGCGCGCACGGTGCCGACGAGCAGCGTCACGGGGCCGTCAAGCGAGCTGTCCTCGGTGGTTGCGTTCTCGAGGTGCAGCAGCACCTCCACGGGGCCGCCGCGCTGGTCCAGGGTGGCCGTCACGCTGACGACGTCGATCTTGAGACCCTCGTACCAGACGGTCGTCCCGAGGGTGTAGGTCGTGACCTTCGCGGTCGCTTCGGGAACCGGGGTCGGCGTCGCCACGAACGAGGGCGCCGGATCGGTGCATGCGGCGACGGCAACCAACGCCGCCGCGACGAGCGCAGCAGGGCGACGGGTGCGGCGTCCGGCCGTCACGCCGCGTCCTCGAAGAGCGCCGCGACGAAGGCCGCGGGGTCGAAGGCGATGAGGTCCTCGGCGCGCTCCCCCACCCCCGCGAACCGGACCGGCACGCCGAGCGCCTGCTCGATCGCGAACACGATGCCCCCGCGCGACGTGGAGTCGAGCTTCGTCAGCACGATCCCGGTGAGCTGCACGGATTCGTGGAACGCGATCGCCTGCGCGAGCCCGTTCTGGCCGGTCGTCGCATCGAGGACGAGGAGCGTCTCCGGCTTCGTGCCGGGAAGCCGGCGGTCGATGACGCGCCGGATCTTCGACAGCTCCTCCATGAGGTTCGTCTTGTTGTGCAGCCGACCCGCCGTGTCGACCAGCACGACGTCCTTCCGACGGGCGACCGCCGCATCGAGCGCGTCGAACACGACGGCCGCAGGATCGGCGCCCGCGGCGTGGGACACGATCTCGGCATTGGCGCGGGTGGCCCAGATCCGGAGCTGGTCGCTGGCCGCGGCGCGGAATGTGTCCGCGGCGGCAAGCAGCACATGACGGCCGTTCCGTTCAAGGCGGAACGCGATCTTGCCGATGGTCGTCGTCTTGCCCGTGCCGTTGACCCCGACGAAGAGCGCGACAGCAGGCTGCGTGCCGGGCGGGGCGAGGCGCCACGAGAGGTCACGCGGCAGGAGGAGAGCCTGGAGCTCGCGACGCACGGCGGCGATGGCGCCAGCGCTCGTATCGGCCCGGCGGGCGCGTTCGACGACGTTCGACGCGAGGGTCGCCCCGACGTCGCCGGCGATGAGGGCCTCCTCGACGTCGTCCCACATCGAGTCGGAGATCACGCTGCCGCCGAGCGCACCGCGCAGCCGGGACATGAAGCCGCCGCGGCTGCGCCGAAGGCCGTCGTCGAGCTCGCTGGAGCGCGTCTCCTGGTCCGTCACGAGATCCCGCCGTCGATCGGGACGGCGACTGGGGCGGGTCGCTGCGCCGCCCGCTGCGAGCGCTCGGCCAGCGCCTGGGCCTCTTCCAACCGGAGGCTGATCACGCGGCTCACGGAGTCATCGCCGACCGTGACGCCGTACATCGCGTCCGCCGCCTCGATCGTGCCGCGGTTGTGGGTGATCACGATGCATTGGGTGGTCTTCGAGAGATCGCGGAGCGCGTCCGTGAACCGCCCGATGTTCGCCTCGTCGAGCGCCGCGTCCACCTCGTCGAGCACGCAGAACGGGACCGGGCGGACCTCGAGCATGGAGAACAGCAGCGCCACCGCGGTGAGTGCCCGCTCGCCGCCCGAGAGCATCGCCAGCGCCTGGGGCTTCTTGCCCGGGGGGCGGGCCGTGATCTCGATGCCGGTGTTCGTGAGGTCGTTGGGATCGGTCAGCGCGAGGTGGGCGTAGCCGCCGCCGAACAGCTGCTGGAAGCGACGGTCGAAGGCCTTCTCGAGCGCCGCAAAGGTCCGCCGGAACTGCTCCGTCACGAGCTGGTCCAGCTCCGCGATGAGCTGGCGGGTCTTGTCGATCGCGCCGACGAGATCCGTTCGCTGGGTCTCCATGCCGTCGAGCCGCGCCTTGACCTCGGCGTACTCCTCGGTCGCGAAGGGGTTGACCGCCCCCAGATCGTGGAACCGGCGCCGCAGCGTGGCGAGGCGTCCCGGGTTCGGCGGGTCCGCCGGCGGCTCGTCGCGCTCCCACGCGGTCGCCGCGGCCGCGAGCGCGGCCTCGAGCACGTCGGCGTCCGGCTCCGCGCCGTCGGCGGGCGCGTGCCCAAGGTGCTTCAGTCCCACGGCCCCGAGCCCGGCGAGCTCCACGAGCACGCTCTCGCGCAGCGCATCGAGGGCCACGCGAGCCTCGAGCTCCTCGCGCTCGGCGGCCCGGCCGCCCTCCTGGGCGATCCTGACGCGCTCGCGGATCGCGAGCACGGCGGCCTCCGCCGTGCGAAGCCGTTCGCGGTCGTCGGCGCCGGCCCTGACGAGCTGGGCGAGGGCGGTTTCGGCAGCAGTGACGCCGAGATCCGCGTCGGCAAGGGCGGCGACGATCGCGTCGCGTTCCGCGGCCAGGCGGCCTTCCCGGTCCGCGAGCTCCGTCGCGGTGGTCGCCGCGTAGGCGAGCTGCCGTTCCGCGAGCTCGACGGCCGCGGCCGCCTGCGCGTGCCGGCGCTCGGATTCCGACCGGGCTGTTCGAGCGGCGCGCACATCCTCGGCGAGCGAACGGCGCCGCGCCTGGAGTGCCGCAAGCGCCTCGCGTCGCTTCGAGGCTGATTGGTCATCCGCACCCGAGCCCGTGCCGACATCCGCGGAGGGAGCAGCCTCCGGCTCGTCGGGCGGGAGCGCGCCGCGCAGGCGCTGCGCCTCTGCGGTGAGCCGTGCGGCCTGCGCTGCGAGCCATGCCGACTCGCGCGTCGCCGCGTCAAGCCGCGAGCCCGTTGTCCGCTCGGCTTCCTCTGCGCGACGCCGAGCCACCTGCTGCTGCGCCTCGAGATCGCGAGCGGCGGCGAGCGCGGCCCGCGCGGCCGCAACCGCTGCCTCGGCCGTTGCGAGCGCGGAAGCTGCGGCCTCGGAGGCCGCGAGCGCCGTTGCGGCTTCGGCCGCGAGGCGCTCCGCGTCGTCGCGAAGGTGCAGCCCGCGTGCCTCGGGCCGCGTCCACGTCGCGACCTCACCGACGAGCACGCTGCCGTCGCGCGCGACGGCCATCCAGCCTGGGGGCAGGAGCGGCTGGAATGCGATCGCCGCAGCCGCGTCCGGCAGCCAGACGGTTCGCGCCAGGACTCGGGTGACCGCCCCGCTGTCGTCCCGGCGCACTGCCGCCGCCAGATAGCCGCCGCCGCGAGCGCGAGCCTCGACGATCGCAGGGGCGTCAGCATCGGCGGCAGCGGACGGCGCGAGCGCCTCGGTGGCGATGGCCACGCCGCGGTCGCCGGCGAGCGCCTCGATCTCGGTGCGCGGCAGCACGTGGGCGCGGCCCAGGCTCGCAAGCGCCGCGTCGACGGCGCGGGTCAGCTGGCCATCGACGATGAGCCCGTCACCGATCGAGCGACCGCCGCGAGCCCGCGCCGCCTTGCTGAAGGCCGCGCCCTCCGCGGCGTCGAGCGCGCGCCGGGCCTCGTCGTGGCGCGCAGCCGCGCTCGCGGCAGCGACGCGCGCGGCGCCGGCCGTGTCCGCAGCAGCCCGCGCGTCTGCCTCTGCGCTCGCCACCGTTGCCTGCGCGCCCTCGCGGGCTGCGCGGGCCGCGGCTTCCGCCTCGGTGGCGGCTTCACGGGCCGCGGCGGCGGCGGCGTGCTCAGACGTCGCCGCGGTGACCCGCGCAGCGGCGGTCGCGGCGCGAGCCGATTCCTCGGTGGCGAGCCGTTCTGTCTCCGTCGCGCGACGGCGGGCCGTCGCAAGCTCCTGGGCCCGCGCAGCCTCGAGCCGACGGATTGCCGCCAGGTCCGCGGAGGATGGCCCCGCGGGCTGGCCGCCGGCCTCGGCGGCGGCGATCTCCGCGTCCAGCGAGGAGAGCTCGGATTCCAGCGACTCCGCGGAGTCAGCCAGCGGGAGCGCCAGCGCCTGGCGTGCCGCCGCAAGCTCGGCG
>DATAIB010000010.1:0-4637 GCA_036262855.1 Candidatus Limnocylindrales bacterium | reverse complement strand
GCGAACGTGTCCCCGGTCGACGACGCCTTCTCGACGCTCCAACGGCTCTCGGCGGATGGCTACCGGCTCGGGATCCTGTCGAACTGGCCACTTGCCCTCACGATCGACCAGTTCGCGGAAGCCCAGGGTTGGTTGCCCTTTCTCGACGCGATCGTCGTGTCGCAGCGCGTCGGCACGATCAAGCCGCACCCGACCATCTTCCGTGCAGCCGAGGCAGCGCTCGGGATGGGGGAGCGGCCCCAAGACATCCTCCACGTCGGCGACGACTGGGCGGCCGATGTCGTCGGGGCTCGTGGAGCCGGATGGCGCGTGGCGTACCTGCGGAACCGCCAGGACGACACGCCACTGCCTACATCCGCGCGGGGCGACTCCAGTGGCGAGCAGGTCACGACAGCTGATGTGGAGATCGATGAGCTGTCGGAGCTGGCGCCGCACCTTCGGCTTGCGGCGTCGCCGGCCGGGTCTGCGCGCGCCTGATGGACAGTCGCGACCGCCGTCGGGCGCTGCTGCTGTTCGGCCTCGCCGTCCTTGCCTGGGCGGCGGTCGGGGTGGTCCTCGTCTCCGTCGATCCGCTGTCGACCTCGGCGGCCGGCTTCATCGGGGCCGGCGCGTTCGGCGCCGCAACGGCGCTCACGACAGCGCCGCTCTTCTGGCTGATCTCCTTCGCGCGGCACAACCGGATCGCCTATCGCGGTGACTGGTGGCGCGCGCTGCGCCGGGGCGTGTGGGTGGGCGCCCTGATCGGGGTGTTCGTGATCATGCGCGTCAACGGCATCTTCCAGCTGCCGATCGCCCTGTTCTTCATCGCGCTCGCGATCGTCGCCGAGGTGACCCTGACCGCGGGCGGCGCGAACCGCGCCTGAGGTAGACAGGACCCTGGGCCGAGCCGCATTCCGCCGGTGCTACGATGCGCGTCTGGCGCCCCGCTGGACGGCGGATCCGAACCGGCGGCGTCCCACGTGATCGGTGTCCGCACCATCCCGCGGCCCGCGCCGGAGGCCCACGTGAGCACGAATCCGCCCGCTGATTCTGTCCCCCCGTCCGTCATCTCGGACTTCGGCGAGGCGTGGGGCTGGAATCGACCGTACGAGATCTACTCGGACTTCGACACGCCCTCGTATGTCGGCCCGGTTTCCTTCGCGAACCTGCCGTGGGTCGACGACCTCGAGGCGCTGCGAGCCCGCCGTGCCGACGTCGCGATCGTCGGGGCGCCGTTCGACGAGATGGTCACGCACCGGCCGGGCACCCGCTTCGGGCCGCGGGCGATCCGGCAGGCGCAGTACAGCTCCGGCAGCCTCAACTCGCTCCAGCTCGACGTCCGGCCGTTTGAGGAGCTGGTCGTGGTCGATGCCGGCGATGCGAACGTCGTCCCCGCGTACTGGGAGCGCGGCCACGCGATGATCTATCGCAAGGTCCGCGAGGTCGCCTCCACGGGTGCCATTCCCATCGTGCTCGGTGGGGATCACTCCATCACGTGGCCCAGCGCGACCGCGATCGCCGAGGTTCGCCGTCCCGGCAGCGTCGGCATCCTCCATTTCGATGCCCATGCGGACACCGCGCCGGATTCGTTCGGCCAGCTCGCGAGCCACGGCACGCCGATGCGCCGCCTGATCGAGTCCGGTGCCGTCAGTGGCAAGAACTTCGTGCAGGTCGGACTGCGCGGCTACTGGCCGCCCACCGACGTGCTCGACTGGATGCGCGAGCAGGGCCTGCGCTGGCACCTCATGACCGAGATCGAGGAGCACGGTGCGGAGGCCGTCATCGACAAGGCCATCGAGGAGGCGCTCGACGGCCCGGATTCCGTCTACATCAGCGTCGACATCGATGTCGTCGATCCCGGCGCCGCCCCGGGCACCGGAACACCCGAGCCGGGCGGGATGCTCCCGCGCGAGCTGCTGCGGGCCATCCGCCGCATCGTCGGGAAGGTCGAGCTTGCCGGGATGGACATCGTCGAGGTCTCGCCGCCGTACGACTGGGCCGAGTCGACCTCGGCCATCGCGAACCGAGTCGCCCTCGAGGCGATCTCGGCACTCGCGGTGAAGCACCGCGACGGCAAGGGCGTCCGGTTCGAGCCGCGCGGCTGAATGACAGCCATGGCGCCAACGTGACCGACGACGTCGCGAGCCGCCACGCGGCGGCGATCGCGCGCCTGTACGACCTCGACCTGTCCGCCGACCCTGGCGACGTGGAGCTGTTCCAGGCGCTCGCGCGTCGCACCGGCGGGCCCATCGTGGAGCTCGCCGTTGGCTCCGGACGGATCGCGGTGCCGCTCGCCCAGGACGGCTACGAGATCGTGGGCGTCGACCTTGATCCAGCAATGCTCGATCGGGCGCGCGCCCGGATCGCCAACGCCGGGAAGCGCGCGGCGGCCCGTATCGAGCTGGTCGAATGCGACATGACGGAGGCCCACACGAACACCGCGGTGAAGGCCGCCGGTCCGTACCAGCTCGCGATCCTTGCCCTGAACTCGATCCTGATCCTGAACACGCCGGAGCGGCAGCGCGCCGCGCTTCGGGCCATGGCCGGCCTCCTCGCGCCGGGCGGTATCGCCGTCGTCGACACGTGGATCCCCGTGCCCGCTGACCTCACCGCATTCGATGGCCGGCTGTCGCTCGACTGGTTGCGCACGGACCCGGAGACGGGCATGGAGGTCACCAAGCAGAGCGCCGCCTGGTTCGATCCCGTGGCGCGCGTCGTCACGCTCGCGACGCTGTTCGACGAGGGCCACCCCGGCGAGCCGCCGATCCGCTGGACCCGCAACGACGTCCTCCGCTTCGTCACGGTCGACGAGCTGATCTCGTATGCCACGGACGCGGGCCTCCAGGTCGAGCAGGTCGCCGGAGACCACGAGCTCAATCCGCTGTCACCGGGGAGCGATCGGGCAGTACTTCTGGCGAGGAAGCCCCCGAACGCCTGACCGGCTCCGGAACGGGCCCGCACGCGTGGTACCGTTCGAGCGATGGCCTCCGCCGATCAGATTCGCCTGCTCCTCGTCGAGGACGTGCCCCAGGTCGCGCAGTACGTCCGCGGCTTGCTCAACGCCCAGAGTCAGGTGCGTCTCGTCGACATCGTCGCCGACGGGACCCAGGTCCCGACGCGGATCAGCGAGCACCGCCCGGACGTGGTCGTCGTCGACGCGCTCCTGCAGGGCCGCCTTCGCGGCATGCAGCTCGTGAAGCAGCTCCACGACCTGCGCATCGGCGTGCCCGTCATCGTCCTGACCGTGCCGCAGAACCCGGTGCAGGTGGACCCGGAGAAGGGGATCGACGAGGTCCTCTCGATGCCGTTCAACGGCTACGACCTCATCACTCGCATCGCCGGCGTCCATAAGACCGCCGCGGCCGCGACCGAGAAGGGCCCGAGCAAGCTCATCGTCGTGTTCGCGCCCAAGGGCGGCGTCGGCAAGACCACGATGGCGTTCAATCTCGGGGTTGCGGCGTCGGGGCTCGGCCTCAGGACGGCGCTCGTCGAC
This sequence comes from Candidatus Limnocylindrales bacterium, assembly GCA_036262855.1. Lineage (GTDB taxonomy): Bacteria > Chloroflexota > Limnocylindria > Limnocylindrales > CSP1-4 > UBA5189. The sequence goes on along the minus strand of DATAIB010000010.1, from coordinate 1,165 downwards.
GGCAGCATCCAGTTCGGCGACCTGCGCGGGCTGCTGCGGGCGCCGCGCGACGCGCCGTCGATGCTCGATCTGCCGACCGATCGCATCTCCGAATCGGACCTCCAGGAGGTCCTCTGGCGCGGGCCGGCCGACGTTGACATCCTGCTCGCGCCGCCGCGGATCGAGATGGCCGAGATGGTCCTCGTCCGCGATGTCGAGAAGACGCTCTCGCTCATGCGCCGCCTGTACGACCTCGTCATCGTCGACACGGGCGTCGGGCTGGACGAGCTCACGCTCGCGTTGCTCGATCAGGCGGACACGATCCTCGAGGTCGTCACGTACGACGCGACGACGATCCGGAACACCATCGCGATGGCCGAGACGTTCCAGAAGATCGGCTACCCGCCGAGCAAGGTGCAGTACCTCGTCAACCGCGCCGACGCGTCCGCGGGCATCGACCCGGGCGACCTGCGCCGTGCCCTCGGGCGAGACCCGGAGTATTCGATCCGCTCCGACGGCCCGACCGTCGGGCCGGCGAGCAACCAGGGCGCTCCCTTCGTCACCGCCGAGCCCGGCTCCGGCGTGAGCAAGGACGTCGTCGAGGTCGCGCGAGCGCTCTTCGGGGTCAGCGCCGCGACCGGCAGCAAGGCCGGCGCGAAGCCTGCCCTGGCGGGGGCCCGATAACCCGCTCCGGCCGTTCCGAGCCGCTCGGCAGCGCTGCCGGGCCGATCGCGAGAGAATCCCGCCAATGACCGATCCTCGACCCATCGGCGTCTTCGACTCCGGCGTCGGCGGGCTCACCGTGCTGCGCGAGATCCTGCGCCGCACGCCGGACGAGTCGACGATCTACTTCGGCGACAACGCGCGTGCGCCCTACGGCGTGCGCCCGGACAGCGAGGTGCTCCAGTACTCGCTCGAGTCCGTCGATGCGCTCGTCGAGCGCGGCGTCAAGGCCGTCGTGATCGCGTGCAACACATCCACCGCCGTTGCGCTCACCGAGATGCGGCGTCGGTATGACCTCCCGGTGCTCGGCGTGATCCGGCCAGGCGCCTCGTCAGCATCCCTTGCGACCCGCAACCGACGCGTCGGGGTGATCGGGACGCCGGCCACGATCCGCTCGCACGCCTATTTCGGGGCGATCAAGGACGAGAACCCCGCGGTCGAGGTGTACGAGCACGCCACGCCG
>DATAIB010000009.1:0-3731 GCA_036262855.1 Candidatus Limnocylindrales bacterium | reverse complement strand
CGTCGCGTCCGGACCAGCCGGCGGCGTCCTGTACGCGACCGGCGAGGAGTCGACCGGCCAGGTCCGGCTGCGCGCGGCCCGACTTGGGCTCGGCAGCGGGCGCGCGGCGGATGCCGTGTCGGTCCTCGCGACGAGCGAGGTTGGGGCCATCATCGAGACCGCGCGCGCGTCGCGGCCGGCGCTCGTCGTGGTGGATTCCATCCAGACGATGACCGTCGACGAGCTGGACGGGCCTGCCGGCAGCGTCGGCCAGGTGCGCGAGTCCGCGCTGCGGCTGATGGAGCTGGCGAAGGGGGAGGGGATCGCCGTCGTGCTCGTCGGTCACGTGACCAAGGACGGGTCGATCGCCGGCCCGCGGACGCTCGAGCACCTCGTCGACGCGGTGATCGACCTCGGCGGTGACCGCGGCGGGGTGATGCGCCTCGTGCGCGCGGCGAAGAACCGCTTCGGCTCAACGGACGAGCTCGGCGTGCTCGAGATGGGCGAGTACGGCCTGCGCGAGGTTGCCGATCCGGGCCGCGCGTTCCTCGCGGACCATGACGGTGCGGCTCCGGGAAGCGTGGTCGCAGCGACGCTGGAGGGCAGCCGCCCGCTGCTCGTCGAGGTCCAGGCCCTCGTCTCGCCGGCCGGCTACTCGACACCGGCGCGGCGCGCTTCCGGCATCGACCCCACGCGGCTCGCGCTGCTGCTGGCCGTGCTCGGCCGGCGCGCCGGGATCGGCCTGGGCACGCACGACGTGTACGCGAACCTCGCGGGGGGCCTGAGCGTCGACGAGCCCGGCCTCGACCTCGCCGTCGCGCTCGCCCTTGCCTCCTCGCTCCGCGACCGCCCGATCGACGCACGCACCGCGGTCGTCGGCGAGATCGGCCTGCTCGGCGAGCTGCGGCCCGTGTCCGGGCTGGACCGGCGGCTGCGTGAGGCGGCGCGACTGGGCTTCGAGCGAGCGATCGTGCCATCGGCGCGCGGTGCGTCACCAGGACGGGTCGACGGGATTCACGTGACGCCGGTCGCAAGCCTTCGGGATGCGGTGTCGGCGGCGCTCGGCGTCGGCTCGGACGAAGCGTCCGGAACGCGCCGCGGCGCGAGGACCGCCGCGATCCCGATCGACCGAGATTCGCCGGTCCGCGGTTGACCCGTCCATAATCTCGCCCCCGTGATCCGAACCATCCGATTCCTCGGTGCCGCGATCGGCGGCCTCGTCGGGATCACCTCCGTCATCGCGAACTGGGTGGCGTTCCAGCCGACCCCGGGTGCGCCGGTGCTCGTCGTCGGCTGGGTCGTCGCCTGGATCGTGCTCGGGTTCACGCTGCTCCCGTATCTGACGGTGATCCCCGCGATGCGAGCGCTCAGCGCCGTGCAGGAGCTGTCGACGGCCGAGTTCGTGACCGCGATCATCGGGCTGTTCCTGGGCCTGCTCCTCGGACTGCTCGTCGGCCTGCCGCTCTCGAACCTGCCTGCGCCAATCGGGACGGTCGCGCCGCTCGGCATCTCGATCTTCCTCGGCCTCGCGATGGTCGGCTTGACCGTCGCCAAGCGCCACGACCTGATCAGCGCGGCCGAATCGCTGGGCATCATCCGCCACGTCCCGGCCGGCGGCGATGGCGTGGGCAACGTGCCCCGGATCCTCGTCGACACGAGCGCGATCATCGACGGCCGCATTGCCGACATCGCGGAGTCCGGGTTCCTGTACGGCATCCTCGAGGTGCCGCGGTTCGTGCTCGACGAGGTCCAGCGCCTCGCCGACTCCTCCGATTCGATGCGCCGTACCCGCGGCCGCCGCGGCCTCGAGATCCTCGCCCGCATGCGCAAGGAGGGCACGACGCCCGTCCAGGTGATCGATGAGGACGCGCCGGGGACCGCGGAGGTGGACTCGAAGCTCGTTGCGCTGGCAAAGCGCAATGGCCGTGCGGTCCTCACGAACGACCTCAACCTCAACCGGATCGCCGACCTGCAGGGCGTCCGCGTGCTCAATGTGAACTCGCTCGCGAACGCGGTCAAGCCCGCGCTGCTGCCGGGCGAGGACCTGCGAGTCCGCGTGATCCAGCCCGGCAAGGACGCGGGCCAGGGCGTCGGGTACCTCGACGACGGGACGATGGTCGTCGTGGAAGGCGGCGCCAAGTCCATCGACTCGGAGGTCGACGTGACCGTGACCCGGGTGCTCCAGACGGTTGCCGGCCGCATGGTCTTCGCCCATCCCCGACAGGCCTGACGCATGGCCGAGGTGATTGCGGACGCGGTGGTCGTCGCTGCCGGACGCTCGGAGCGCATGGGTGGCGTCGACAAGCTCGCCGCCGACATCGGCGGGCGGCCGCTGCTTGCCTGGTCGCTTGCCGCGCTCGCGGCATCGCCGGTCGTCGAACGGATCGCGCTGGTCCGCTCGTCGGAGGCCGTGGCGGCGAACCTCGATCGTCCGGCGTGGCTGCCCGACAAGGTCGTGGCGGTCGTTGCCGGTGGCGGCCGACGCCAGGATTCGGTCGCGGCGGGGATCAGTGCGCTCGCGGATCAGGCCCAGGGCGCGCGAACGGGTGACGACACGAGCCGCGTCGTCCTGGTGCACGACGGGGCTCGCCCGCTTGTCAGCCCGGAGCTCATTGACGCCGTCGCACGCGCCGCGGCGGCGCACGGTGCGGCCATCCCGGTGCTCCCTGTGGCCGAGACGCTCAAGCGCGTCGATGGTGAGCGGATCCTCGGCAATCTCGATCGCACCGGGGTCGCGACTGCCCAGACCCCGCAGGGAATCCGCTGGGACGTCCTGCGCGACGCGCTCGCCCGCGTCGACGGAAGCCAGGAGTTCACCGACGAAGCAGCCCTGCTCGAAGCTGCCGGCGTCGTGGTGCACACCGTGCCCGGCGAGGCGACGAACCTGAAGGTCACCCGCCCGGACGACCTCGCCATCGCCGACGCCCGCCTGACGGGTTCCTCGTCGGTGCGGACCGGGTTCGGCTCCGACGGCCACGCGTTCGGGCCGGGCGACGGGCTGCGGCTCGGCGGCATCGAGATCCCGGGCGCACCGCGGCTCTTCGGCCACTCCGACGGCGATGCGGCGCTCCATGCCATTGCCGGCGCGCTGCTCGGCGCCGTTGCGCTCGGCGACCTCGGTGGGCTGCATCCCGCCGACGAGCGGACGCCGCGCGGGGTCGCGAGCGCGGACCTGCTCCGCGGCGTCCGGCGCAGCCTCGCCGATGCCGGCTGGGCGCCGCGCTCGGTGGACGTAACCATTCGTGGGTCGCGTCCCTCGATCAAGGCGTTCATGCCGGCCATGCGCGAGGCGATCGCCGGCCTTCTCGAGCTCGAGCTGAGCGCCGTGAGCGTCAAGGCATCCACGGGCAACCTGTCGGGCGACGCCGGCGCCGGCCGGTCGATCGAGGCGCAGGCCGTCGCGACGGTCGGCCGATCCGGGACGAATCGATGACCCTCCGCCTCCAGGACACGCTCTCGGGTGAGACGCGGCCGCTCGAGCCGCTCGAGCCCGGCCATGTCCGGATCTACAGCTGCGGCCCGACGGTCTACGGCCCGACCCACATCGGCAACTTCCGCTCATTCCTCTTCGCGGACCTGCTGGTGCGCTACCTCCGCTACCAGGGCCTGCGCGTGACGTGGGTCATGAACATCACCGACATCGATGACCGGATCATCGAACGCGCCAACGCCGCTGGCGAGACCACGGCGCAGCTGACCGACCGATGGCTCGATCGCTTCAAGACGGACTTCGCGGCCGTGCGCATGACGAC
>DATAIB010000008.1:0-6006 GCA_036262855.1 Candidatus Limnocylindrales bacterium | reverse complement strand
GTCTCCAGCGCCGGCAGGATGCCCTCGGTCTCGGCGGTGGAGGCCATCGCGGCGAAGGCGTCGTCGTCGGTCGATGCCGCCAGCTCCAGCCGTCGCGCCGCGTGGAGCGCGGAGAGCTGCGGCCCGACGCCCGGGTAGTCGAGCCCGGCCGACGCCGACACCGCTTCGACGACCTGGCCGTCCCGATCCTGGAGCATCATCGAGCGGGCGCCGTGGAGGATGCCCGGCGTGCCGCCGGCAAGCGCTGCGGCGTGTCGTCCCGTGGCGATCCCGTCGCCCGCGGCCTCCGCGACCGCCAGCCGGACCGTCGGCTCGCCGATGAACCGCGAGAGCAGCCCGATCGCATTCGAGCCGCCGCCGACGCACGCCAGCGCGAGGTCCGGCAGCCGGCCCTCCGCCTCCTGCAGCTGCACGGCCGCCTCCTCGCCGATGCGGCGCTGGAGATCGCGCACGATCGTCGGGTACGGATGGGGACCCATCGCCGAGCCCAGGACGTAATGCGTCGTTCGGACGTTGGTGACCCAGTCGCGCATCGCCTCGTTGATCGCGTCCTTGAGCGTCGCCGAGCCCGAGTGCACGGGCCGGACCTCCGCGCCGAGCGCGCGCATCCGCAGCACGTTCGGCTGCTGGCGCTCGATGTCCTCGGCGCCCATGTACACGACGCACGGCAGGGCGAGCAGCGCGCACGCAGTCGCGGTGGCGACGCCGTGCTGCCCTGCCCCGGTCTCGGCGATCACGCGAGTCTTGCCCAGCCGCCTCGTGAGCAGCGCCTGGCCGAGGGCGTTGTTGATCTTGTGCGCGCCGGTATGGGTGAGGTCTTCGCGCTTCAGGTACAGGCGCAACGCTGCCGGCACGGCGCCGCCGGTGCTCGCTGCGCGCGCCTGCTCGAGGATGTGCGCCGCGAGACGGTCCGCCCGGTAGAGCGGCGTCGGCCGGCCGGCGAACGTGGCGAGGAGCTCGCGGAGCTCGGACCAGAAGACCGGGTCGTGCCGCAGCTCGTCATACGCATGCTCGAGCTGGACGACGGCCGCCATGAGCGTCTCGGGGATGTACCGCCCGCCGAACTCTCGCTCCATCCCCCATCGACCGGCCGCGTCCGCCTCGAGGAGCCCGGGCTCGGCAACGCGTGGGCCGGCAGGGATGTTCGGACGATCGGCGCGAGCCTGGCGCGCGCGCTTCGTGAAGAGCGCGACCTTCACCGGGTCCTTGCGCGGTCGCTGGCCGACGAGGATGGGCGCTTCCGTGCCGGACGCAACGTCGACGCCGACAGCCGGCACCGTGCGCAGCGCCTCCGCAACGTTGGCCGGGCCGAGGCCACCCGCCAGGACCACCGGGACCTCGTGCGCGATTGCGGCGGCGAGCGTCGCGTCCGAACGCGCGCCGGTGCCGCCTGGATGCAGTCCGCCGGAGGTGTCGAGGAGGATACGCGCGGCGCCCGCGGCGAGGAACTCCTTCGCGCGCGTCACCAGCGGCAGCGCGGCGGCACTCGCGTGATCCACCGCGCGCGGCAAGTGCAGCACCTTCCACGCAGGTCGGTCCAGGTGCGCGATGAGCGATGGCGATTCGTCGCCGCTGAGCTGGATCGCATCCGCATCGGTCGCGCGGGCGAGCTCGTTCAGGTCGTCTGCGGAGCGATCGACCGTGATGAGGACGATCGAGGCCCGGTGATCCGCGGCCGTAGCCGCGCGAGCGGCGTTCGCCAGCACGATTGCCTCGTCGGTCTCCAGCGCGCGCGGCGTTCCCGGGACGATGTTCAACCCGATCGCGTCGGCGCCGGCGCGGATGGCGGCCTCGAGCCCTGCGACATCCGTGATTCCGCAGATCTTCACGAACGGGACTCGGGCACGTTCCACCGGATCGGTCGAGGGCCGGCCGGCGTTGACGAAGGCGCGTGTCGCGTCCTCCGGGTCCCCGGCGCGCACGAGCGCCTCCCCGACGAGGGCCGCATCGAACCCGACCGCGCGCCAGCGGCGGATCGTCGCCGGCGCACGGACACCGGATTCGGCGATGACGATGCGGTCGTCCGGCACGAGCCCTCGAAGCCGGACGGCCCGCTCCGGGTCCACGTCGAGCGTTCGCAGGTCGCGGTTGTTGATGCCGATCACGCGAGCGCGGGTCGCGAGGGCGGTATCGATCTCCCGCTCGTCGTGCGCCTCGACCAGCGGCTCCAGCCCGAGGTCGAGCGCGCGCTCGACGAAGCGGGCGAGCTTCGCCGGCGTCAGCACGGAGGCGAGGAGCAGCACGGCGTCGGCGCCCTGGCCGCGCAGCAGGTCCAGCTGGCCCGGCGTGACCACGAACTCCTTGGCGAGGACCGGAACGCTCACCGCGGCCCGCACGGCGGCCATGTCCTGGACTGATCCGCCGAACCAGTGCGGCTCACAGAGCACGGAGATCGCGGCGGCGCCACCCGCCTGGTAGGCACGAGCGCGCTTGATGACGTCCTCGGTGCCTGCCGCGATCTGGCCGGCCGATGGCGAGGCCCGCTTGATCTCGGCGATGAGCTGCAGCCCGGGCCCGGCAAGCCGCTCGGCGAAGGGGCGTGGCGCGGGCGCGGCAGTCACGCGGCGCCGGAGCTCTGCTGCGCCGAGCGCTTCGAGGACCGGCTGGATGTCCTTCAGGCGGCGGGCCGCGATCTCGGCGACGACGCCGGCACGGGACGCCCGAGCCCCTGATTGGCGCGATGGGCGTGTGGCGACCGTCACGCGAGCGCCGCCTTCTCGGCCCGCAGCCGTTCGATGAGCCGCTTCGGGAGGCCGTCGTCGATGGCCGCCGCGGCCTTCTCGATCCCGTCGCCGAATCCGTCGGCCGTGCCGGCGACCACGAGCGCCGCTCCGGCATTGAGCAGCACGACATCGCGCCGCGGACCCGTCTCGCCCGCGAAGATCGACTCGAGGATTGCCGCGTTCTCGGCCGCCGTGCCGCCCGCGAGCGCCGACGTCGGCGCGCGACCCAGCCCGAGCGCGTCAAGGTCAAGCGAGAACGAGATGAACGAGCCGGTGAAGACGTCGTACACCTTGCCGCTGCCGTCGAGCGGAAGCTCGTCGACCCGGTTGCCGTGGACGACCATCGTTCGGTCGGTTCCGAGCATCGCGGCGACCTGGGCGATCCGCTCCGCGATCGAGGCGTCCCCCACCCCGATCAGCGCACGACGGGCGCCGGCCGGATTCGTGAGCGGCCCGATCAGGTTGAACGAGGTCCGGACCCCGATCTCGCGCCGGGTCGGGCCGGCGTGCTTCATCGCCGGGTGGAAGTTCGGTGCGAAGAGGAAGGCGAAGCCGTACTCGTGGAGCGCGCGGCTCGCGGATTCCGCGTCGTGGTCGATGCGGATGCCGAGCGCCTCCAGCACGTCCGCGGAGCCGCTGCGGGACGTCATCGCGCGATTGCCGTGCTTCGCGACCGGCACGCCGGTCGAAGCGACCACCAGCGCGGCGGCCGTCGAGATGTTGAACGTGCCCGACCCGTCGCCGCCGGTACCGACGACGTCGATGGAGCCCGCGGGCGCATCGACGCGCAGCACCCGCTCGCGCATCGCCATCGCGAAGCCCGCGAGCTCCTCGACCGTTTCCCCGCGCATCCGCAGGCCCATCAGCATCGCCGCAAGCTGTGCCGGCGTCGCCTCGCCGTCCATCACGGCACCCATGGCGGCGTGCGCCTCGTCCATCGACAGCGTCTGGCCTTCGACGATGGTCGCGAGGGCCGACCGAACCGCGTCGCTCACGATGCGCGCTCCGCCAGCCCCGATGTCGCGAACGTCCCGGTTGCGTCGTCCAGCCGCGATGCCTCGCCTTCGCCTGCCTGGCGCAGGAAGTTCGCGAGCAGGTGCGGGCCCTGCGGTGTGAGCACGCTCTCGGGGTGGAACTGCACGCCCTCCATGCGCTTGGAGACGTGGCGCATGCCCATCACGACGCGGTCGCTCTCCGACATCGCGGTCACGCGGAACTCGGTGGGCATGGTCTCCGGGTCGACGCACAGCGAGTGGTAGCGCGCGGCCATGAACGCGGGCGGCATGCCCTCGAGCAGGCCGGCGCCATCGTGGGTGACCTCCGCGGCTTCGCCATGGACGAGCGTCGGCGCGCGGACGATGGAGCCGCCGTACGCCGCAGCCATCGACTGCATGCCCAGGCACACACCGAGGAGCGGGATGTCACGCTCGGCTGCCACGCGGACGGCGTCCATCGACACGCCGGCGTCGTCCGGATCGCCGGGTCCAGGGGAGATCACGATGCCGTTGAGGTGCGCGTCGCCGTCCGCTGCGAGCTGTTCGATTCCCGCGCGATCGATCGCGTCGTTGCGGAGGACCCGGACGTCCGCCCCGGCGGCCTGGAGCGCCTGCACGAGGTTGAACGTGAAGCTGTCGTAGTTGTCGATGACGAGGATCACGGGCGCGCTGCGGCTTCCTGGCGCGCGTCCTCGGCCTCGCGAGCGGCGGCGGAACCGCGGGGAGTCAGCGGCGCGACGGCGTCCTCGATCGCCCGGCGGAGTGCCGCCGCCTTGTGCTCGGTCTCCTCGAACTCCTTCTCGGGCACGGAACCGGCAACGATCCCCGCGCCGGTGTGGATGTGCGCGCGACCCTCGCGAAGGACGGCGGACCGGATCGTGATCGCGGTGTCCATGTTTCCGTCGTAGCCGAGGTAGCCGACCGCGCCGCCGTACAGCCCGCGCCGCTCCCCCTCCGCGGCCGCGATGAGCTGCATCGCTCGAACCTTGGGCGCGCCGGAGAGCGTGCCGGCGGGGAACACCGCCCGCAGCGCATCGAGCGCGTCGAGATCCGGCCGGAGACGCCCTTCGACGTGGGACACGAGATGCAGCACGTGCGAGTACTTCTCGACGTCCATGTACTTCGACACCGTCACGGTGCCGGGCTTCGCCACGCGCCCGAGGTCGTTGCGGCCGAGGTCCACCAGCATCACGTGCTCCGCGCGCTCCTTGGGGTCCCGCTGGAGCTGCTCGGCGAGGATCGCGTCCTCGGCCGGCGAGGCGCCGCGGGGGCGGGTGCCGGCAATCGGGTGCGTCGTCAGCTTGTCGCGATCGACCTGGACGAGCAGCTCGGGGCTCGCGCCCACCACCTCGAACGACGGCGTCCGCACGAAGAACAGGTACGGGCTCGGGTTGACGCGGCGGAGGCTTCGATACAGCCCGATGCCATCGAGCTGCATGCCGGTCGAGGGGTCCGTCGGGAGATCGAACGACTGGCGGCGCGCCAGCACCACCTGGATCGCCTCGCCGGCGGCGATTGCGTCCTTCGCGGTTTCGACCGCATGGACGTACTCGTCGCGCCCGAGGCTGGCGCTCGCATCGAGGCCGCGTAGCGCACCGTTGGGCGGCGCCGCGGCGGGGGCGCCGTTGCGTGGGCCGCTCGAACCCTGCATCTCGGCGGCCGAGGGCCGCGACGTTCGCTCGAGCGCATCGAAGATCGCCTCCTCGGCGATCCGGTAGCGCCCTTCGAGGTCCGGCGTTTCCGTGTGGAGCGACGCGATCGCGGAGATCGTGTGGGTCAGGTGATCGAAGACGAGGACGAGGTCCGTCTCGATGAAGGCCGCAGTTGGCGTGCCCACGGGGTCCTTGTCGGGGAGCGGCACCCGCGGCTCGAAGATCGACACCGCGTCGTACGACAGCGCCCCGACGGCGCCGCCGGTGAAGCGCGGCATGCCCTCCGTCGGCTCGACGCGCCGCTTCGGAACGAACGAGCGCATCGCGAGCAGCGGATCGGGCGCATCGACCGTCGTGATGGGCAGCTCTGGGTCGTACCGGTCGACGGTGACCGGTCGATCCTGGATGCTGGCCTTGCCGTTGCGGACCTCGAGCAGGCGCCGCGGCCCGACGCCGAGGAAGCTGTAGCGCCCGAGCCGCTCGCCGCCCTCCACGGACTCGAGGAGGTAGGCCGGGGTCGTGCCGTCGTCGAGGCGAAGGAAGGCGCCGATCGGGGTCTCGAGGTCGGCCGCCCGCGTGGCGCGCAGCAACAGCGTGTCCGCGTTGCTCGCGAGCCGCTTCGCCTGGGTCAGGCTG
>DATAIB010000007.1:0-4501 GCA_036262855.1 Candidatus Limnocylindrales bacterium | reverse complement strand
TCCGAATAGGCCGCCGGGTCCCAGCCGATCAGCGCGGTCTGATGGACGGCGGCGGCGGGCGGCGCCGTATGGGCCGTGCATCCGGCGATCGCGAGCGCCGCGGCCAGCAGGGCGGGAATCAGCAAGGATTTCGTGGGACGCATGGATTGTATGGGAAACATGATCAATGACCCTCCGAGAGAGCGGTTTCCCGCGGCACCGCGGCCTGCTTTCGCCGCGACAGCCTCGCCGCCAGCCCCTGCACGACGACGTAGAACACCGGGGTCAGGACGAGCCCGAAGAGCGTGACGCCGAGCATGCCGGCGAACACCGCCACACCCATGGCGCGGCGCACCTCGGCCCCCGGCCCGGTCGCCAGGACGAGCGGCACGACGCCCATGATGAAGGCCATCGAGGTCATCAGCACCGGGCGCAGCCGGACCCGGCAGGCCTCGACGATGGCGGCGCGGCGCGGCACCCCCTCGTTCTCGCGCTGCCGCGCGAACTCGACGATGAGGATCGAGTTCTTGCACGCGAGGCCGGCGAGGACCAGGAAGCTGATCTGGGTGAAAACGTTGTTGTCGCCGCCGGTCAGCCAGACGCCGCCGATCGCCGAGAGGAGGGTCATCGGCACGATCAGGATGACCGTGAACGGCAGCGACAGGCTCTCGTACTGCGCGGCCAGCACGCCGTAGACGAGCAGCACGCAGAGCGGCAGGATCAGGAACATCGTGTTGCCCGAGGTCGCGTCCTGGTAGGCGAGCTCCGTCCACTCGAACGTCATGCCGTTGGGCAGCATGCGTTTGAGCAGGCCGGCCATCGCGCTCTGGGCCTGGCCCGAGCTGTGGCCCGGCGAGGCGCCGCCGTTGATCTCGGCGGCCGGAAAACCGTTGTAATGCATCACCTGATCCGGTCCGTAGCTGCGGCTCACCCGCAGGACCGAGCCGAGCGGCACCATCTCGCCGCGGTCGTTGCGCGTCTGCAGGCGGGCGATCTGCTCCGGCTGCAGGCGGAACGGCGACTCCGCCTGCACGTTGACCTGATAGGTCCGGCCGAAGCGGTTGAAGTCGTTGGCGTAGAGCGAGCCGAGGTAGACCTGGAGGGTATCGAAGACGTCGGTCAGCGGGATGCCGTAGGTCTTCACCCGCTCGCGGTCGACCTGGACGTCGATCTGCGGCACGCTCACCTGGAAGCTGGAGAACAGCCCGGCGAGCGCCGGGTCCGACCGCCCCGCGGCGGCCACGCCCTGGACCTGCCTGTACAGCTCCTCGAAGCCGAGCCCCCCGCGGTCCTCGACGTAGAGCTTGAAGCCGCCGACGGTCCCCAGCCCCTGCACGGGCGGCGGCGGGAAGATCGCCACGAAGGCGTCCTGGATGGAGCCGAACCGCTGGTTGAGCTCGCCGACGATGCTGTTGGCGTCCATCCCCGGATGGTGCGCGCGCTCCGCGGACGGCTTGAGGGTCACGAACGCGACACCGGTGTTCGGAGAGTTGACGAAGCCGTTGATCGACAGCCCCGGGAACGCGACGGCGTTGGCGACGCCGGGATGAGCCAGCGCCAGGGACGACATCTGGCGGATCACCCGGTCGGTGCGGTCGAGCGTGGCGCCGTCGGGGAGCTGCGCGAAGGCGACCAGATAGTCCTTGTCCTGCGCCGGCACGAACCCCGGCGGCACCTTGGAGAAGCCGAGACCGGTCAGCGCGATCAGCCCGGCGTAGACGACGAGCGCCAGCGCGGCCACCCGCACCACCCGCACGACGCCCCCGGCATAGAGCGACGAGCCGCGCGCGAACACGCGGTTGAAGCCGCGGAAGAGCCAGCCGAACAAGCGGTCGATCACCCGCTGCACGCGGTCGCGCGGCGCGCCGTGGGCCCGCAGCAGCCGGGAGGCGAGGGCCGGACTCAGGGTCAGCGAGTTGAAGGCCGAGATCAGGGTCGAGATCGCGATCGTCAGCGCGAACTGCCGGTAGAACTGGCCGGTGAGCCCGCTCACGAACGCGGTCGGCACGAACACGGCGGCGAGGACGAGCGCGATCGCGATGATCGGGCCCGAGACCTCGGCCATCGCCCGCCGCGTCGCCTCCAGCGGCTCCTGCCCCAGCTCGATGTGCCGTTCGACGTTCTCGACCACCACGATCGCGTCGTCGACCACGATGCCGATGGCGAGCACGAGGCCGAAGAGGGAGAGGGTGTTGAGCGAGAAGCCGAGGGCGAGCATCACCGCGAGGGTGCCGATCAACGACACCGGCACGGCGACCAGCGGGATGATCGAGGCCCGCCAGGTCTGGAGGAAGAGGACCACCACGAGGACGACGAGCAGGATCGCCTCGAGCAGCGTATGCGCCACCGCGTTGATCGATTCCCGAACGAAGACGGTCGGGTCGTAGACGATCCGGTAGTCGACGCCGGGCGGGAAGCTCTTCTTCAGCCGTTCCATCGTCGCGTGCACGTCGGTCGAGGCCTGGAGCGCGTTGGTGCCGGGCCGCTGGAAGACGCCGATCGCCACCGCGGGCTTGTTGTCGAGCAGGCTGCGCAGGGAGTAGCGGCTCGATCCGAGCTCGAGGCGGGCGACGTCCGCGAGGCGGGTGACCTGCCCCTCCCGGGTCGCCCGGACGACGATGTGGCCGAACTCCTCTTCCGTGGTCAGCCGCCCCTGCGCGTTGATGGCGAGCTGGAAAGTGGCGCCGGAAGGCGCCGGCGGCGCGCCGAGCACCCCGGCCGCCACCTGGATGTTCTGCTCGCGGATCGCCCGCACGACGTCGCTCGCCGTGAGCTGGCGCGACGCCAGCCGGTTCGGGTCGAGCCAGACGCGCATGCTGTACTCGCCGGCGCCGAAGACCTGGACGGAGCCGACCCCCGGCAGGCGGGCCAGCTCGTCCTTCACCCGCAGGAGCGCGTAGTTCGAGAGGTAGAGCATGTCGTAGCGCTCGTCCGGCGACACCAGGTGGGCGACGAGGAGGAAGTCCGGCGACGCCTTCTCCGTCGTCACCCCGATCCGCTGAACGTCCTGCGGCAGCCGCGGCAGCGCCTGGGCCACCCGGTTCTGCACCTGCACCTGCGCCTTGTCGAGGTCGGTGCCGACCGCGAAGGTGAGGGTCAGGGTCAGGGCGCCGTCCGAGGTCGCCTGCGAGAACATGTACAGCATGTTCTCGATGCCGTTGATCTGCTGCTCGAGGGGGGCGGCCACCGTCTCGGCGATCACCTTCGGGTTGGCGCCCGGGAAGGCCGCGCGGACCACCACCGTCGGCGGCACGACCGCGGGATATTCGCTGACCGGCAGCTTGAAGAGGGCCAGGCCGCCGGCGACGACGATCACCGCCGAGAGCACGGCGGCGAAGATCGGGCGGGTGATGAAAAAAGAGGCGAATCTCATCGCGCACCGCCCGTCTCGCCCCGCATGGAGGCCACCGCCGCGTTGACCTGCGCGCCGGGCTGAACCCGCTGCAAGCCGTTGATCACCACCAGCTCCCCGGGCGCGAGCCCCTTGCGGATGACGCGCAGCCCGTCGACCAGCGGCCCCAGGGTGACCGTCCGCGACTCGACCTTCCTGTCGCCGCCGACCACCAGCACGAAGCGGCGGTCGAGATCGGTGCCGACGGCGCGGTCCTCGACCAGCACGCCACGGTAGGCCGCGGTCCCCGGCAGCCGGAGGCGGACGAACAGCCCCGGCGTCAGGCGATGATCGGGGTTGCGGAAGACCGCGCGCCCCCGGATCGTCCCCGTCGAGGGATCGAGCTGGTTGTCGAGGAAGTCCAGGGTGCCCTGGTGGCGGAACGCGGCCTCGTCCGCGAGCGCCATGTCGATCGGCAGGCTCCCCTTGCCGTCGGTCTGCCGGCGCACCCGGTCGCCATAGCGCAGGAACGCTTGCTCGTCGGCGTCGAAGGAGGCATAGATCGGATCGAGCGACACGACGGTGGTGAGGAGCGTGGCATCGCCCTGGCCGCCCGAGACGAGATTGCCGCGGGTGACGAGGGCGCGGCTCACGCGGCCGGCGATCGGCGACACGACCCTGGTGAAGCCCAGGTCGAGCTCGGCGGCGCGCAGCATGGCCGCCACGGCCGCGACGTGGGCCGCCGCCTCCGCCGCGGCGCCCGCGCGGCGCTCGCGTTCCTCGACGTTCATCGCGTTCTCGCTCGACAGCCGGTCTCCGCGCCGCGTCTCGGCGGCGGCGCGGTCGCGCGCCACCGTCGCCTGGACGAGCTCCGCGCGCAGGCGGTCGACCTGCGCCTGAAACGGGCGCGGATCGATCTGGAAGAGCGTCTGTCCCTCCCGCACGAGGCTCCCTTCCTCGAACGACACCTGGGTGATCAGCCCTGAGACCCGGGGACGGATGGCGACCGATTGCACGGGCTCCAGCCGGCCGGTGAATTCGTCCCACTCGGTGACGTCGCGCGCGACCGAACGGGCGACCGTGACCTGGGGGAGCGGGGGTGGAGTGCTGCCGGTCGCGTCCTGGGCGCAGGAGGCGGCGCCCAGCGCCGCGATCCCGGCCAGGAGGAGCGCGCCGAATCGGCGAGCCGGG
>DATAIB010000006.1:0-4250 GCA_036262855.1 Candidatus Limnocylindrales bacterium | reverse complement strand
GCGCTCCACGGCCGCATGCCAAGGTCGCCGAAGAAGGCCAGCGTCTGCGCGCCCGCGCCGGTGCCACGGACGACCACCGCCTGGTGGCCCTTCGAGTGGCCGCCGGTCCGGATCACCGAAACGCCGGGCAGCAGCTCGCGCTCGCCATCGACCGCGCCCTCGCTCCCCCACTCGTGCACGAGCCGCAGCTCCGGTTGGTCATACGAGGCAACGATGCGCGAGTTGTCGTCGAGCGCGATGTCCCACTCGGCACGCTGGGCGACGATCCGCGCACGCGGGAACGCCTTCGAGCCATCCGCCAGGAGGAGGCCGCCTGCGTGGTCGAAGTGGAGGTGGCTCATGACGACGAGGTCGACCGAGCCCGGCTCGAAGCCGCCGGCCAGCATCGCCGCGACGATCGGCGTCCCCTCGTACTGGCGCATCTCGCGGACCTTGTCGGTCACGCGCTCGCCGATCCCCGTCTCGATCAGGACACGCCCGGCGGGCGTCTCGACGACGAGGCAGTTGAGGGCCTGCAGCAGCCGGTGCTCGTGATCGATCTCGTCGGTGACGAGCCGGTCCCAGAGCATCCTCGGCACGGGCCCGAACAGCGCGCCCGCGTCAGATCGAAACGTTCCGGCTTGAACGAGGGCGACGCGGGTGCCGCCGCCGAGATCGGTCGACCAGTCGAGCTCAAGCGCCATTGACAGGACCCACGGCTACGCGCGCCGCTTCAGGCCGTACCTGAGAACCGCCCAGACAACCACGCCAAGGACGATTGCCGGCCCGGCCAGCCTGCCCATCGCCTCACCGGCCTGGAATCCGCTGGCCCCCGCGGGTGCCGGGCCAGCCATGAGGTACAGGATGGCGAAGGCCGCGATGCCGACGATGAGCCCGATCAGGCCGTTCGAGAGCTTCACGCGATCCTCTCGGCCTTACGGGCGCTTCGAGAAGTCCTGGTGGAACGCCGAGGCGGTCGGCTCGGACTGGCCCTGGTACTTGGAGCCGAGCTCGGGGCTGCCGTACGGATGGTCAACGGGGCTCGTCATCCGCACGAAGCTGAGCTGCCCGATCTTCATGCCGAAGTACAGCGCGATGGGCAGGTTGGCAACGTTCGACAGCTCCAGCGTCAGCGTGCCCTTCCAACCCGGATCCACATAGCCGGCGGTCGAATGGATCAGCAGGCCGACCCGGCCGAGCGACGACTTGCCGTCGAGGTGGGCGACGAGATCGCCCGGGATCTCGACCCACTCCAGCGTCTGCCCGAGCACGAACTCGCCGGGATGCAGGATGAACGGCTCGTCATCGCGAATTTCCAGCAGCTCTGTGAGGTCCGGCTGGGGCTCGCGAAGGTCGATGTACGGATAGCGATTGTTCCGGAACACGCGGAACTTGCGGTCAAGCCGCAGGTCGACCGAGGCCGGCTGGACGTCGCGCCGTTCGAACGGGCGGATGACGATGTCGCCGGCGTCGAGCGCCGCGTGGATGTCGCGATCGGAAAGCACGCTCATGCAGGCCCGATGATCGCACGCGGGAGGCGTCCACCGCGCGCGATACGCTCCTCGCATGACCGATCGAGACGCCCTCCTCCGCCGAACCGCCGGCATCGCGACAGAGTTTCTCGCCGGCCTCCCGACCCGACCGGTCGGACGACCTGTCGACCTTGCCGCGCTCCGAGCGGACCTCGACGGGCCGTTGCCGGACGGGCCCATGGACCCCGCCACGGTGATCGAGGAGCTGGCCCGGGGCGCCGACGCCGGGCTGTTCGGCACGGCCGGCCCGCGCTATTTCGGATTCGTCATCGGTGGCGGCGTGCCGGCCGCGCTCGCTGCCGACTGGCTCACGAGCGCGTGGGACCAGAACGGCGCGCTGTACGCGATCTCGCCCGCCGCGGCAGTTGCGGAAGAGGTTGCCGGGCGGTGGCTGGTGGAGCTCTTCGGCCTCCCGGCCCAGTCCAGCGTCGGGTTCGTGACCGGGGCCACCATGGCGACGTTCACGGCGCTCGCTGCGGCGCGGCATCGCGTGCTGCAGCGCGCTGGGTGGAACGTGGAAGAGGACGGGTACGTCGGCGCCCCGCCGATCGAGGTCGTCGTCGGCGATGAAGCGCACGTCACCGTCTTCGTCTCGCTCCAGATGCTCGGGCTGGGACGCGCCCGCGTCCACCGCGTCGCTGCGGACGAGCAGGGCCGCATGCGCGCCGGCGCCCTGCGCGAGACGCTCGCCGCACTCAAGGGGCCGATCATCGTCTCGGCCCAGTCGGGCAACGTGAACACGGGCGCCTTCGATCCACTGCCGGAGATCGTCGCCGCCGTCCGCGAGAAGGACAACGCCTGGCTGCACGTCGACGGCGCGTTCGGGCTGTGGGCCGCGGCGACGCCCGCGCTGCACGGCCTCACCGAGGGAGTCGCCGACGCGGACTCGTGGACCACGGATGCGCACAAATGGCTCAACGTTCCATACGACTCGGGCATCGTGATCTGCGCCGATGCCGCCGCTCATCACAAGGCAATGACCCTCGGCGCGAGCTACTACGTCGAGACGCAGGGCGGCGAACGCGACAACTACAACTGGGTGCCGGAGTCGTCGCGGCGCGCTCGCGGCTTCGCGATCTACGCGGCGCTGCGATCCCTGGGTCGGGCGGGACTGGCCGAGATGATCGAACGCTGCTGCGCCAACGCGCGCCGGTTCGCCGACGGCCTCCGCGGCACGTCCGGGGTAGCGATCCTCAACGACGTGGTGCTGAACCAGGTGCTCGTCCGGTTCTCGCCGCCTGGCCTGGGCGACGACCCGGTCGCGGCCGACGACTTCACGCGCCGTGTCATCGCCGCGGTCCAGGCTGACGGAACGTGCTGGCTCGGCGGCTCCACGTGGCACGGCATGGCCGTGATGCGCATCTCGGTCTCGAACTGGAGCACGACCGAAGCGGACGTCGACCTGTCCATCGAGGCCATCCTCCGCTGCGCACGCGACGTCGCGGGGGCTTCGGCGGTTCGCGCGTGAAGCTCGCCTAGGGCGCAGCCTCCATCACCTTGAGGCTTCCGCGCCACAGCGCGTTTGGAATGTCCGACGACCCCGAGCTGCCATACCCGACCACGAGGTCCCCTGCGACAGCGAGGTTGACGAGCGTCTCATGGGAGATCGCCGGCCTGATCCCGTCGATCTGCCGCCACGTTCTGCCGTCACCAGAGAGCAGGGCCGTATCGGTAAAGCCCGCGATCGCGATGAATCCCGCATTCGTGGGCTTGATGAGGCGAATCGGACTGCCGGAGTCGACCGACGGCAGGTCGATGCTCACCTTGTCCCACGAGTCCCCGTCGTGCGTGACCCACAGGTTGCGCACGGTTCCGGCGCCCTCGCGCGGGTCCTCTGCGGCGACGCAGGCATCCACGTTGCAGGCGAGACCGCCGATGCCTGCACCCGGCTGTAATCCGAGGTCCAGCTGCTCCCACGTCCTGCCGTCGGTGGAGCTGAGGATGAAGGACTCGACGTGCTCGAAGTCGATGAAGGACCAGCCGAGGACGAGCATCCGGTCGCGGAACATCGCGCTCCCCGAGATCTGAACATTACCCTTGATCGCCGGCTGCTTCGCGACATTCCAGTGACGCCCCTCGTCCGACCAGTACAGCTTCGGCGGTTCGCCATCCTGATACGTCTCGACGACCCAGACGTCACCGACCCGGCCGACGAAGCCGAACCCGTTGCCCTTGCCCGCGCTCGGGCCCGCGATCTGGTCGAAGGCGTCCGTCGGTCCGAGCGACTCCCACGACGCTCCCGTCTGCGTGCCGACGAGCTGCCACGAGTCGTTCTCCGCCGAGACGCCCGGCACGCGGCCCATGAACCAGAGGTGGTCATCGATGACCGTTTCGCCATCGATATCCGTGATTGCCGACGGCACCGCGTAGGCAGCCCAGCCGAAGCCGGAGTTGATGCTGGCGATCTCGAAGGTCGCGCGGTCGAAGTTGTCGTATGTCTGCCCGAGCAGCAGCACGTGGTCGCCGACGGCCCACATGTTCTGCTCGGGAAGCGCGCCCAGATTGACCTGGAAGTCCATGCGGGTCCATGTCCAGGGATGTGCGTCGGTCGGAGTGGGCGTGACCGGGACGACGGTTCGGAGCGGCGTCGGACGAGGGGTCGCCGTTGGCTTGGCGGTCGCAGGCTGCGTCGCGGTCACCACTGCGGCGGGCGCCGGCGTCGGGCTCGGCTCCGCGTTCATGTTCTTGAAGCCCGCGCCCATCGCGAAGGCGAGCACCACGATCGCGACCATCGTCACG
>DATAIB010000005.1:0-5793 GCA_036262855.1 Candidatus Limnocylindrales bacterium | reverse complement strand
GTTGGTGCCGGACAGCCACAGGCCGTCCCCGGGCGGGAGCGAGCTTCGCCCCATCAGGCCCATGAACCTGGCCCACAGGGAGGTCGCCAGCTCGAGCTGCTCGGCGAGCAGCGTCCCGCGAGTTTCGTTGGCTGCCGCAGGTGCGGCGCGCATGGTCGCCTCGGTTTAGCCGAGGTTCTGCATGATCAGGATCAGGGCCGGGCCAAGGATGACCACGAACAGCGACGGGAAGATGCACCCGACGAGGGGGAACAGCATCTTGATCGGCGCCTGCGCGGCCTGTTCCTCGGCGCGCTGGCGGCGCTCGATGCGCAGCTGCTCCGACTGGACCTGGAGCACCTTCGAGATCGAGACACCGAGCTGCTCGGCCTGGATGATCGCGCCGATGAAGTTGTTGAGCGGCGGGACCTCGGTGCGCGGGATGATGTCGCGCAGCGCCTCGCGGCGCGCCTTGCCGACGCGAACCTCGGCCAGTGCTCGACGGAACTCGTCGACGAGTGGCCCCTTCATCTTCTCGACCACCTTGCCGAGCGCGGCATCGAAGCCGAGGCCGGCGCGGACGGAGATCGTGAGCAGGTCCAGCGCGTCGGGGAGCTGCAGGATGATCAGCTTCTGGCGCTTGCGGACGCGACCGCCGAGCCAGAACTCCGGGCCGACGTAGCCGATGCCCGCGCCGATCAGCGCGAGGATGATGCCCTGGCTGATGTTGTTGCCGAGGATCCCGAAGAGGATGAACATCAGGCCTGCACCGACGCCGGCGCCGATCGCCTTGATGCCGAGCCAGTCCGAGACCTTCATGTCGCCGGGGTTGCCGGCCTGCGCCAGGCGCTTCTCCGTCCGCTCGCTGAACGAGCTCGACGTGATGCGCGAGACCGCGCCGGACAGGCGAGCGGCGAGAGGCTTGATCGTGCGATCGAAGAACGGCTGCTGGAGCTCCAGCTCCTGGAGGTCCTTGGCCGTCATCTGGCCGAGCTGGGACAGGCGTGCCTTGAGCGGGTCCTCCTCGCGCGCGCCGGCAACGCCGAACGCGATCATGAGGACGGCCAGCGCGGCGCCCGCCGCGACGAGGATCACCATTCGCTAGACCTCGATGTCCACGATCTTGCGGATGAACATGAACCCGGCGCCCATCGCGAGAACCGCGATGCCGAGCAGCCAGATCCCGGCCGGGATGCCGATGAGCTCCGGCGGCTTGGCGAACATCGGGCTGAAGAACGTCGGTGCCGCCAGGTAGATGAAGAACGCGAGGCCGAACGGCAGGAAGCCGACGACATAGCCCGACAGGCGCTGCTGCGCCGTCAGGGTGCGGATCTCGCCCTTGATGCGGATTCGCTCACGGATCGTGAACGCGATCGAGTCGAGGATCTCGGCAAGGTTGCCGCCGACCTGGTGCTGGATCGCGATCGCGGTGGCCATGAGCTCGAAGTCCTCGGACTTCACGCGCTTGACCATGTTCTCGAGGGCGAGGTCGAACGGGAGGCCGAGGTTGACCTCGCGGATGACGCGCCCGAACTCGGTCGAGATCGGCGGGCGCGACTCGCGCACGACGAGCTCGATCGCCTGCAGGAACGAGGAGCCGGCGCGCAGCGCGTTCGCGATCAGCGTGACCGTGTCCGGCAGCTGCTTGTTGAACGCCTTGAGGCGGCCGCCCTTGCGGAAGTTCAGCCAGAACCGGGGCACCCATGCGCCGATCAGGAGGCCGAGCAGGAGCACGATCGGGTTCTGCAGCGACGGCATCACGAAGCCGACGAGGAACATCACCACGGGGACGCCGATCGCGGTGCCGGCCCAGATCGCGAGGTACTCGGATGGCTTCAGCTTGAGGTCCGCGGCGCCGAGATCACGCAGCAGGTTCGCACCGAAGTCGCGCTTCTCGACGGCCTTGTTCAGGTTGGCGAGGGCGGCGGACTTGGCGATCAGCTCGGCGACGCCGCCCTGGCCGGCCGGGCCCTCGGGCTTGGCGGTCGAGGCGTAGCGCTCGAGGCGCTCGAGGGTCACGCCGCTGTTGCCGGACATCGCGATGCCCAGCGCGATCAGGATGATCGCGCCTGCGGCGAGTGCGGCGATGACGAGGGTGGGCATCAGGTCGGTCCTAGAAGGTGAAGCCGAAGATGTTGTTCGGCAGGTGGATGCCCTGGGCCTCGAACTGCTCGACGAACTTCGGGCGGATGCCGGTGGGCTTGAGGCGCCCCTGGATCTTCCCGTCGATCACGCCGGTCTGCTCGAAGACGAACACGTCCTGCATGACGATGGTGTCGCCTTCCATGCCCTGGACCTCGGTGATGTTCGTGATCTTGCGGGTCCCGTCCTTGAGGCGGGACTGGTGCACGATCAGGTCCACCGCGGACGAGATCTGCTCGCGGATGGCGCGGACCGGGAGGTCGACGCCGGCCATGAGGACCATCGTCTCGAGTCGGGAGAGCATGTCGCGGGGGGTGTTCGCGTGGCCCGTGGACAGCGAGCCGTCGTGGCCGGTGTTCATGGCCTGGAGCATGTCCAGCGCTTCGCCGGAACGGCACTCCCCGACCACGATGCGGTCGGGGCGCATGCGCAGGCTGTTGCGCACGAGCTCGCGGATCGGGATGGCGCCCTTGCCTTCGATGTTGGCCGGGCGGGACTCGAGCGTGATCACGTGCTCCTGGCGAAGCTGGAGCTCGGCCGCGTCCTCGATCGTCACGATGCGCTCGTCGCTCGGGATGAACGACGAGAGCACGTTGAGCGTGGTCGTCTTGCCCGAGCCGGTGCCGCCGGACACGAAGATGTTCAGGCGGGCCTCCACGCAGGCGCGGAGGAACTCGAACATGTCCGGGGTCGAGGTGCCGAATCGGATGAGGTCGTCCGTGGTGAACGGGCTGGCCGCGAACTTTCGAATGGTGATGACCGGCCCGACCAGCGACAGCGGCGGGATGATCGCGTTGACGCGCGAGCCGTCCGTCAGGCGGGCGTCGACCATCGGGCTGGACTCGTCGACGCGGCGCCCGATCGGGGCGATGATCCGGTCGATGATGCGCATGACGTGGTCGTCGTTCTGGAAGACGACGTTCGTGAGCTCGAGCTTGCCCGATCGCTCGATGTAGACCTGGCGCGGGCCGTTGACCATGATTTCCGAGACGCTGTCATCACGGAGGAGCGGCTCGAGGGGGCCGAGGCCGATGATCTCGTCGGTGATCTGCTCGAGCATGCGGACGCGCTCGGCGCGGGTGAGGGCAAGCCCTTCCTCGTCGATGACGCGGCTGAAGATCTCCTCGATCTGGCGGCGAACCTCGACCTGGTTGGTGAGGTCCAGCTTGGGATCGAGCTCCTGGATGACGCGGTTCTGGATCCGGAACTTGACGTCGCGGAACGACTCGCGGGCGGGGAGCTGCGTGACGAGCCGCGGCGATGCGGCGGCAGGCGGCGCGCCCTGGCCGCCCTCGGGCTGGACGTCGCGACCGGCGCCCGGGCCCGATGGGACGGGCAGGCGCTCCTCGCCGGGCCCACCCGGTCGGGCGCTCTCGATGCGCTTCAGCAGTGACATCTGGACTCAGCTCCCCCTGATCTACCGGTTGCCGAACGAGAAGAGAGTTTTCTTGGGCGCCGGCTTCGCGCCCTTGTCGCCGGGGCGTGCGACCGGTGCGGTCGGCGCGGGCCCGGTGATCGCGGTGGCCAGACGCTGGATGTCCTGCGACACCTGCGCCTCGCGATTGCTGAGGAAGAACGGTACGCCGCGGTTCAAGGCGTAGACCACGCTGCGACCGTCGCTGACGATCGTGTGGTCCACCTTGCGCCCGATGGAGTGCTCGACGTCCGCGACCCGGATGCCGAGGGTCGAGTCCGCGCGGTTCAGCACGAGCCGGATCTTGTCCGGGCCATAGCCGAGCTGATCGCAGACCTCGAGGAAGAGCCGCATGTTCTTTACCGACGTGATCTCCAGCGTCAGCAGGGTGAGGATCAGATCTGCTTCGTCGAGGACCGCCAGCGTGGGCTCGTTGAAGCTGGACGGGCAGTCGACCACGATCAGCTCGAAGCTGCCGCGGAGCGCGTTGAGGACCTTCTTGACCGCGCTCGGGCCGATCAGCTCGGCCTGCTCGGGCGACGGCGGCGCGAGCAGCACCTTGACGCCCGAGGAGTGGGTGATCATGAACGTGTCGAGCGACTCGGCCTCGCCCTGCTGGAGCTCGCCCGCGAGGTCCGCGATGGACTTGTTGCGGGGGTTGAGGTTCAGCAGGACGCCCACGTCGCCGAACTGGAACGACGCGTCCACGAGCGCGACCCGCTTGCCGGTCTGTGCCGCGGCAACCGCGAGGTTCACCGCGACCGTGGTCCGGCCGACGCCACCCTTGGGGCTGAAGACCGCGACGACCGATGCCGGCTCGCCGCTGCCGTTCGAGATCTCCTGCGTGGTCGTGACCGGTGCGAACCGCGAGAGCTTCTCGCGCTCGCGTGCCCAGACCTGCCGGATCGACGCCGTGAGCTCGTCCGAGCTGAACGGCTTCACGAGGAACTCGCGGGCGCCGGCCAGCATCGAGCGGCGCAGGTAGTCCGCCTCGCCCTGGACCGACATCATGATCACCGCGGCGGTCGGCACATCGGCGGCGAGCTTTTCCGTCGCCGTGATGCCGTCCATGCCCGGCATGTTGATGTCCATCAGGACGACGTCGGGCTTCGACGTCGTGGCCATCGTGATCGCCTCGGGGCCACCCGCGGCCGCCCCGACCACCTCGACGTCGCTCTCGAACCCGAGCAGCTTCGTCAGGTGGTCCCGGGTCTCCGGGATGTCGTCGACGATCAGGACCTTGATGCGGTCAGCCATCTCGCGCGGATCTCCAGCCTTCGGCGGGTGACTAGCGGCGCGGGAGCGGGGTCGGGATCGGGACCTGGACGATCTCGGGCGGCAGGATGCCGTACGTGTCGACCAGCGTCTTCAGGATCACGCCCGTCGTCTGGACGGTGGTGCCGGCGTCCAGCGGCGAGCGCAGGATCGCATCGAGGCCACCGGTGGTTCGTGCGAAGAGGATCACCTCGGCCTGCTGCGGGGTCACGGCGAGCACGAGCAGCTTCTGCTGGTCGAGCGCGACCTGGGGCGCGACAGACGGCGCGGGCTGGCCCTGCGCGGCAGCCGGTGCGGGCGGCGGCGGCGGGTCGATCGTGCCGATGATCTGGACGTCCTGCAGGAGCAGCGGGAGCTTGATGCTCAGCGGGTTGATGCCGGCGACGACCGTCACGGAGCCGTCGGCCAGGACCTGGACCACGGGGAACGCGTCGCCGCGGAGGCTGATCACGAGGTCGACCGTGTCACCGACGTCGAGCAGGTTGCCGACGCCCGTGAGCTGATTGACCGCAACCGTGATCGCCCGGCGGCCCTGCGGGACCGTGATCGGGACGGCGCGGTTCTGGAAGTCGCTGGAGTGGACCTGCTGGCCGGTGAGGATGGCCTTGCGGGTCGTCTTGCCGATCGCCTGCGAGGGATCGCCGTAGGCGTTGCCCTCGACCAGGGCCACCGCGATGGTCTTGGTCGTGAACATGTCCTGGGTGACGATCGTGCCGAGGGGGATGTCAACCGCGGCGGTCAGGACGGTGACCGGCGGGGGCGGCGTCGCAACGGCGCCCTGGCCGCCCTCGCCCGGCTTGTTCCCACCGGCTCCGAGGAGCACGACGACGAACACCAACGCTGCCAGGAAGACACCGAGCAGCAGCACAAGCCGACTGGTCCGTCGCACGAATTGAATCCTCCCCGGGGGTGTTGTCTGTCGTGTGTGACAGGTGGCACCACTCTAGCACCGGCCGAGTGGTGGGCGACTATACGAAAGGGCT
>DATAIB010000004.1:0-16764 GCA_036262855.1 Candidatus Limnocylindrales bacterium | reverse complement strand
AAGATGGTCTCGTTCGGCACGTTCCCGACGGGCACGCTCCCCGTCACGGCGACCTGGAAGACGTGGCACTACCCGTACTCCTCGGCGGATGGCACGAAGGGGAACCTGACGAGCGTCGCGATCGACCTCGCGCCAGCCCTCGTCGGTGCGCCCGCGTATGCCCTCGTCCAGGACGAGACCGGCCAGCGGTTCACCTTCACGGTTGCGGCCTCGGATGCCCAGCTCCTCCTCAACGAGATGTACCTGGTCACCCCACCACTCCCACCGCCCGCACCGGACCCGGGAGGCGCCGGCACGGACTACACCCCGATCTACATCCAGCCGATCGGGAGCATCTGCGCCACCCTCGCCGACTGCGTGATCGTCTTCAAGCCCTGAGCGCCACGCTCCGGGGGGTCTGAGCCCGGAATCGCGTCTGGTATCGTTCGGCGCCCCGTGGCCCGGATGGGCCCGATCAGGAGCCGCCGCAGCGCATGACCGCGGGCCCAACCGCCGGGAACAGCCTCCAGCTCGAGCTCGGACTCGGCGCGCCACGACTGGCGCTGGAACCGGAGTGGAAGGCGCAGCCGCGCCTGTGGGGCCACTCACTGCACCCCATGTGCTCCTACCTCGCGAGCTTCCCAGCGGCCCTGACGCATGCGTTCATCGCGCGCTACAGCCGGCCCGGCGACGTGGTCCTCGATCCATTCTCTGGCCGGGGCACGGTGCCGCTCCAGGCTGCTGCCGAGGGACGGATCGGGGTCGGCAACGACCTGAACCCCTTCGCGCATCTGCTCACGGCTGCCAAGGTGGACGCGCCGAGCGCCGCGGAGGCGCGCACGCGCGCAACCGCCCTGCGGCTCGCGTGGTCGGGCGGTGCCGCGCAATGGCTGGAGCTCGCGGCGGCCGTCCAGGCTGATCCGGCGACCGGCGGACCGGAACCCGTCCCAGCGGAGGTCGCGATGGCCTTCCATCCGCGGACGTTCGCCCAGCTGCTCTTCCTGCGCAGCGCGCTCGACCTCGACACGCGGGTGGACCGCTTCCTCGCCGCGGCGATCGCCGGCATCCTGCACGGCAAGAGCCCGTCGTACCTGTCGACCCTCATGCCGAACACCTTCAGCATGGCGCCGCGCTACGTCCGCGACTTCGCAGAACGGACGGCGTTCGCCTCGCCCGAGCGCGACGCGTTCGACGGACTCGATGCCAAGCTCACCCGGCTCTACCGCGATCCGCTGCCGCGCTCGCCCGGCCTCGCGCTCCTCGGCGACGCCCGCGATGCGGGCACGCGCGCCGGGCAGGCGCTGAAGGCCCGTGGCCTGCCGTCGCGCGCCCGCCTCGTCGTGACCTCGCCGCCATATCTGCGCGTCGTGAAGTACGGCTACTACAACTGGCTCCGGACGTGGTTCCTGGGCTTCGATGCGCGGGAGATCGACGCCACGCTCGATGACGCCCACCGCAGGCTCCCCTACCTCGAGTTCCTCGGCACCGTCCTTGCCGACCTCCGGGGCGCCATGGCCGACGACGGCATCGTCGTGCTCGTCATCGGCGACGTGGCCACGGATCGCGGGCGCGCCTCCGAGGATGGTCGCGATCTCGCCGAGCAGGTATGGACGGCAGCGGCGGCGCCTTCGGGATTCCGCCTTGCCGGCATCGCCGACGACGCCGTGCAGGCGAACCGGAAGATGACCCAGCTTTGGGGCCCCGAAGCGGGGCGTGCGACGCAGACGGATCGCATCCTGGTCCTCGGCGCCACCGAAGCGGGTCGTCGACGCGCACGGGCGGCCACGACCCTGCCGATCGACTGGAGCTGGCCGCCGCGCGGGCTACGCGCCATTTAGGTCCGGGGCGCGGCCTCGTTCCGCAGCGCGGGCAGATCGCGCACAAGCAGCGCGACCGGCGGACCGACGCCGATCGACATCGAATCCCGGAGCACCACCCAGCCGCGCTTCTCGTAGAGGTGGCGCGCGGGCGTTGGCGCCGGGTCGGCGCTCAGGGCGGCTGTGGGGACGGACGCATTGGCCAGCAGCGTGTCGTGCAGGGCCGCGCCCAACCCGCGGCCCCGATCCTCGGGCCGCACCGCAAGGTGCACCAGTTCGAGCACGCCGTCACCGAACCAGCGGGCCGCCTCCGCGGGCTCGATGCGCGACACGACCTGGTCGCGCCACCAGTCGCCGGGACGCCCGATCACCGCCAGCCCCACGCCGGCCGGTGCGTCGTCGATGATCGCAAGCGCGAGGCGGAACCCAACCCGCGTGGCGTAGCGCCGCACGCGCTCGACGAACGCGGCGCGGTCCTCCATGGTCTCGAAGTAGGGCGGCCCGCCGAACCCGGCCAGGTACGCGTCGCCCGCGAGCTCGATGACGTCGTCGGGCGGGAGCGACTCGTAGATCGCGATCGAGGCGTCGTCGCTTGCTAGCATTGCGGCCCGTGAAGCAGATGTACCACCCGTCCGATCTCGCGGCGATGGATCCCCTGGTCCTCATGAAGAACCTGGATCACGTCAGGATGACGAGCCGGCGTCTCAGCTACATCCTCCAGCAGCAGGTGCACCTCTACACGCCCGAGGCAAACCAGCTGCGCGAGCAGATCGACGGCTACGTGGAGGCCGAGCGCCAGATCGAGGGCGAGATGGCCAGGCGCCGCATCCGGGCCTGACGCCCGACGCGCCTCAGGCGGGCGCGCCCACCGTCGTTGCAGTCACCGGGGCAACCTTCGCCGCCTTCGCCCGCGCCCGGTCCTCGGCGATGATCTCGCATGCCGTCGCGGCCAGGTGCGGCATCTCGAAGAGCCCGAACTTCACGCCCGCCTCGGCGAGCTCCTCCGCACCCCAGCCCCGGAAAAGGCCGCGGCTTGCGACGGCGCACATCTCGTCATACAGCTCCGGCCAACCCACCCGGCGTCGGGCGTAGCAGAAGCGGATGAACTCCACGGCGTCGGCCGTGATGACGTGCTCGTGCGCGAGGCGCGCGACCATCGATAGAGACCCTCCTCATCCGACTGGGGCATGGAGAAGCTGACCCGGGTCCACGGCGAGATGGACCGCAACCCGTGGTTGGGGCGTTTGGTGGTGCGGTGACCTGCTTCCCGGCGAGGTCGTTCCGTCGTTGGAGATGGTACGGCGGAGGCCCGACCGGCCGGAAGGGGGGTTCTCCACCTTTTCGTCCACGAACTTATCCACACGCTCGTCATGCAGTCGGCCGCCACTGGCACGGCGCGCTGAACGCGGCGCTCAGGCCTTCCGCTGAACCCCCAGGCCGGGGGCATCGGTGAGCTGCCAGCGGTGGTCCGAGCCCAGCTCCAGGCCTCCGAACGGCTCGTCCGCAAGGAGCAGGTTCCCGTCGAGATCCACCCAGTCCGCGAGCGATGCAGCCGCGGCTGACGCTGCGATGCCGACCGACGTCTCCTCCATGCAGCCGAGGAACCGCCGGAACCCGAGCTCCTTTGCCCGCTCGAGCATCCGCGCCGCCGGCCCCGGTCCGCCGCACTTCGCGAGCTTCACGTTGACGCCGGCGGTCACGCCGACGAGCGCGTCCAGGTCCTCCATCGTCACGCATGACTCGTCCGCGACGATCGGCAACGGCGACACCTGCTGGAGATCGCGCAGCCAGTCGAGCCGCGTGGTGGGGAACGGCTGCTCGATCAGCTCGACACCCAGGTCGACCATCGCGGGCAGCAGCTCGCGGGCCGTCTCGGGCGTCCAGCCCGTGTTGGCATCGACCCGCAGCGGCTTGTCGTACACCCGCCGGACCGCGCGAAGCGTCTCGATGTCGGCCGGGCCGCCGCACTTGATCTTGAGCGCCGGGAACGCGCCGGCGCGCTGCGCCCGACCGGCGACGACCTCCGGCTCGTCGATGCCGATCGTGAAGTCGGTCGGCGGAATGTCGGGTGACAGGCCCAGCAATGCGTACGCGGGCTGCCCGGTCACCTTGCCGACGAGGTCGGTGATGGCGCTGTCGATGGCGCACTTGGCGGCGCCGTTCCAGCGAATCGCGTGCTCGAGGCGCAAGCTCGCCGCGCGAAGGCCGTCCGCCGTCGGCTCGAGCTCCCCCACGGCCGCGAGAAGCATCGGGAAGACGGCCGGCATCGTGTCGACCGTCTCGCCGTAGTGCTTGTCGGGATAGCCCTCACCGAGCGCCACGATGTCGGGAAATCGGCTGTCCGTCAGCTCGATGACGAGCGTCGTCGTCGTGTGCCCGGCGCCGTGCTCGGAGCGCGCGATGCGGAACGGATCGCGCAGGGGCAGCTGCAGGACCTCGTGGCGGAGGGTGAGCGTCACCGGGCTCCGCTGCCGGCGCTGCCGGCGCCGCCGCCAGCGGAAACAACGGGTAGTCCGCGCGCGACCCACGGCAGCGCCTCGGTCGCATCGCGCACGGCAGCCCACAGCTCGTCGGCGCCGAAGCGAACCGGGTCGGCGGTCGGCAGGCCCGTCTCGCGACCGATCGCCTCGACGACCTTCCGCGCCTCGGCCTCGTCCTCGTACAGCATCGTGTTCAGGGCGATCCCGACGACCTTCGACGGCGCCACGAGGCCCGCGACCTGCTCGTGGAGCTTGATGAACTCGGGCAGCTTCGCGATCGGAAACTCGCGGTCGTCGACGTGGTCCCAGTCGTGGTTCGCGAGGCCCGGCTTGTGGACCATCACCATCGCGTGCGGCGTCGCGCCGTGGATGAGCCCGAGCGTCACCGATGAATACGCCGGGTGGTCGAGCGAGCCCTGCCCCTCGACGATCAGCCAGTCGCCCCGCTCCTCGCCCTGCTCGAGCATCCACTCGACGGTGCCCTGCACGAAGTCGCTGATCACGCGATCGACCGCGACGCCCCAGCCATCGATCATCATGCCCGTCTGGCCCGTCGGGACGAACACGGCCTTGTCGCCGGCCCGGAGGCCCGCCGCACGGAGCGCGAGCGCCACCGACATCTTGCCGATGGCACAGTCCGTGCCGACCGTCAGGATCACGCGCTTGCCCGGCCCGTGCGGGCGGCCGACGGCCGTCTCCTTGCGCTCCGGCGGGCGGCGGTAGTCGACGATGTTCGTGCCCTTGGCGCGCGCCGCGGCGGCGAACTCGGGGTCGTCGCCGAGGAACGTGTGCAGCCCGGAGTGGACGTCCAGGCCCTTGTCGATCGCCTCGAGGATCGTCTTCCGCCAGGCCTCCGGGAGCTTGCCGCCCGTCGGTGCGATGCCGATGAGCAGCGTGTCTGGCGGCTCGGGCAGCGCCATCGCGTCGGCGAGCGTTGCGACCGCCGGGATGTCGTGGCCCGGCAGCCATTCGGACACGTTGCGGCCGGCGATCGAGGAATCGAGCACCGCGACGGTCCGGTCGGTCGCGAAGCGGATCACGCCCATCGCGGTCTTGGCGTGGTGGGCACCGAACTGGCCCTCGGTCAGGATCACGAGCCGTCGAGGTTGGGTGGACATGGCTGGGGAGTGTACCGGCGGCCCGGTCGCGTCAGGCGCGTCCCGTGGCGTCGCGGATCGGTTCGGCGACCTCGCGCGCGATGTCTCGGAGCCCGTCGGGGCCTGCGTCGGGCATGACGCCGAGGGTCAGGTGCGTCGCGCCTGCCTCGACGAACCGCAGCGCGAGCTCCCGAGCCGCGTAAAGGCCGGCCGCATCGGGCGCGATGACCAGCTGGCCGGCGAACCCGAAGTCCGCCGGATCCCGGCCCTCGCCCTCGAGGGCAGCCACGATCGCCGCCCGTCGATCCACGAAGTACTCGAGGGCGCCGGGCATGTTGCCGGGCATGATCCAGCCGTCCGCGAGGCGGGCTGCCAGCGCGATGCCGCGGCGCCGCTGCCCGCCGAGCCACAGCGCGGGGCCGCCCGCCCGGATCGTCGGCGGCTCGATCGTCGCCCCGTCGAGCGGATAGAAGGGGTCCGGTCGCGTGACGCCGGGGGCGCCTCGCCCGGCCGACGAGAAGAGCGCGTGGACGACCTCCACCGCGTGCTCGTATCGATCGAAGCGCTCCAGGATCGGCGGCAGCGGGATACCGAACGCGGCGTGCTCGCCCTCGTGCCACCCGGCGCCGAGGCCGAGGATGAAGCGGCCGCCCGTGGCGTTGTCGAGGACCGCGGCGGCCTTCGCGATCACGGCCGGGTGGCGGAACGTCGTCGACGCGACCGCGATGCCGATCCACTTGCCGGGCACCCTGTGGGCGAGCGCTCCGGCCGTGGTGAACGACTCGAACGCCACGCCGCCCCGGTTGCGGCCGGCATCGGCGAGGTGATCGCTCATCCATCCCGCGGAGAACACGTCGAGCTCGCCCGCAGCCGCCCAGACCGCATCGAGCGTTGGCCAGTCGAGGCCCTCCATCGACGTCGCGGCGATGCGAAAACCGAGCAACCCGGGTCCGTGCAGGCTCATGTCGCCTGAGCCTACCCGCGCCGCCCGGGTACAGTCCCCGCGATGAGCTTCAACGTGGCGGCCGACGCGTACGACGCCTTCATGGGCCGGTACTCCAAGCTGCTCGTCGGCCAGATGGCCGACCTCGCGCGGTTGCGAGCCGGCGACCGGGCGATCGATGTCGGCAGCGGGCCGGGCGCGCTGACGACGGAGCTCGTGCGCCGGCTCGGCGCGGACCATGTGACCGCCGTCGATCCCTCGGAGCCGTTCGTGACAGCCGCGCGCGAACGCCACCCGGGCGTGGAGGTGCAGGTTGCGGGCGCGGAGGCGCTCCCCTTCCCCGATGCGACGTTCGATGCCGCGCTCGCCCAGCTCGTCGTCCACTTCATGATCGATCCCGTCGCGGGCATCCGCGAGATGGCGCGAGTGACCCGCCCGGGCGGCACGGTGGTCGCGTGCGTCTGGGACTTCGCCGGCGGCCGAAGCCCGCTCAGCCCGTTCTGGGACGCGGTCGCGGCGCAGGAGCCCGGGAACGCGGGCGAGTCGCGCTACGCGGGCGCGCGCCAGGGACACCTCGTCGAGATCTTCCGGGCAGCCGGGCTGGCAGACGTCGAGGAGCACGTGCTCGAGGCGGACAACACCCACGCCACGTTCGAGGACTGGTGGGTGCCGTTCGCGGGCGGCGTCGGGCCGGCCGGCGCCCATGCCAAGGCGCTTGCGCCCGAGGCGCGTCTGGCGCTGGCCGAATCGATCCGGGCGACGCTCCCGCCTGCGCCGTTCACGATCCGTGCCCGGGCATGGGCCGCAACGGGCCGGGTCGGCTCGATACCCTGAGCCAGGTGGAGACCACCTGGCGAGACCGCCTGCGCTACCGCGTCGACGAGTTCTTCGGCCGCGGCACGATCGCGCTGATCCTCGGCTTGTTCGCCGTCTCGGTCACGATCATCGTCGTCATCGCCATCGCGATCGCGATCACGGGAGTCGACGAGGACGGCCGCCCGATCTACGAGCTCATCTGGATGGGGCTCCTGCGGACGCTCGACCCGGGCACGATGGGCGGCGACACCGGCTCGGCGCCGTTCCTCGGCGCGATGCTCGCGGTGACCCTGGGCGGGATCTTCATCATCAGTGCGCTCATCGGCATCATCAACAGCGGCATCCAGGGCCGCCTCGCCGAGCTCCGGAAGGGCCGCTCGCGCGTGATCGAAAGCGGGCACACGGTCGTCCTCGGCTGGAACCAGCAGGTGTTCACCATCCTGTCCGAGCTCATCGGCGCCAACGCGAACCAGGGCGGTGGCACGATCGTCGTCCTCGCCGATCGCGACAAGGTCGACATGGACGACGAGATCCGGACGCGCATCACGGACACCAGGGGCACGAAGATCGTGTGCCGCTCCGGCAGTCCCGTCGACCTCGACGAGATCGACATCGCGAACGTCCAAACCGCTCGTTCGATCATCGTGCTCGCGCCCGACGTCGACGAGCCGGACATCGAGGTCATCAAGACGATCCTCGCGATCACGAACGATCCGAACCGTCGCCCCGAGCCGTACCACGTCGTCGCCGAGCTCCACGACCTCTCGAACCTGGAGGCCACGCGGCTCGTCGGCAAGGACGAGCTGGAGGTCGTGATCGTCGGCGACGTGGTGTCGAGGATCATCGCCCAGACCTGCCGGCAGCCCGGGCTGTCGGTCGTGTACGGCGAGCTGCTCGACTTCGACGGCGACGAGATCTACTTCAGCCACCAGCCCGCGCTCGCCGGCCGCACGTTCGATGACGCCCTGCTCGCCTTCGAGGATGCCTCGCTGATCGGGCTCGCGACGGCCGATGGCCGCGTGCTCGTCCAGCCGCCGGGCTCGACAGCGATCGGCCCGGAGGATCGCGTCATCGTCATCGCGGCCGACGACGACAAGGTCTCGCTCCGCGACGGCACGGCGCCCACGGTCGACACCGGGGCGATCATCACCTGCGATCCCACCCCGCAGCCGCCCGAAGCGACGCTGGTGCTCGGGTGGAACCGGCGCGTCGCGCAGATTGCCCAGGAGCTGGATGGCTACGTGGCGTCGGGCTCGCGACTCACGGTCGTCAGCGAGGATCCGGCAGCTGCCGCGGCGATCGACGATCTCGCGGCGACCCTCACGCGCCAGGCGCTCACGTTCATCGCGAAGCCGCCCACCGACCGGCGCGTGCTCGACCAGCTCGACGTCGCGACGTACCAGCACATCCTGGCGATCTCGCCGATGGACCGGTTCGACCCGCAGCGCGCGGATGCGCGCACGCTCGTGACGCTGCTGCACCTCCGCGACATCGCGTCGACGGTGGGTCACCCGTTCTCCATCACGTCGGAGATGGCCGACGTTCGGAATCGCTCGCTGGCCGAAGTGACGCGCGCCGACGACTTCATCGTGTCGGACCGGCTCATCAGCCTGCTGCTCACGCAGATCTCCGAGACCAAGCAGCTGAACGCGGTGTTCACGGACCTCTTCGACTCGGATGGGACGGAGATCTACCTCAAGCCCGCCGCGGATTACGTGCGGCCAGGCGCCTCCGTGACATACGCGACGCTCGTGGAGGCGGCGCGCCGATATGGGCAGGTCGCGATCGGCTACCGGATCAAGGCCGAGGCCGGCGACGCAACGCAGACGTATGGCGTCCACGTCAACCCGCGCAAGAGCACCGAGGTCACGCTGACCGCCGACGACAAGGTGATCGTCCTCGCGCAGGAGTAGCCACGCCGCCGCGGACGCGGCGGTTCCGGCCGGTTCGGCGGTTCAGTTGGGCGGCGGGCCTGCCGGGCGGCTCTTTGCCGGGCCTTTCAGGTCGGCAATGTGGATGCGCGCGGCCTTGCGCACGTCCTCGGGTACGTCCGACGCGACCACGAGCTGGTAGAGCTTGATCGCTTCCTCGCGATGCCCGCCGAGCAGTCGGAGCGCCTGGGCGCGGTTCCAGACCATCTCGTTCGAGAAGGTCACCTGCCACGCCCTCGTGAACTTGTCGTAGGCGGACGCGTAGTCCTCGGCCTGGAACGCCGCCGTTGCATCCTTGAAGTACTCGTCTTCGGTGGCAGCGTCCTTCTTCTCGTCGCCGGTCGCCGTCGGGCCCTTCAGCTCCGCGATCTCGCGTTTCGCCGCGGCCTTCCGCTCCTCGGGCAGGTCGACGGTCAACACCTGCTCGAACAGCGCGAGCGCCCGTGCGCGCTGACCGCCCATCAGGCGCAGCGCCTGGGCGCGGTTCCAGAGCAGGGCCGGGTCGTGACCGATCTCCCAGGCGCTCGTGAACAGGTCGTACGCGCGCCCGTAGTCCCCATCGGTGTAGAGCTTCCGGGCCTCCTCGTAGAGCTCGTCGACCTTCCCGAGGTCCTTCTTCTCGTCGCCGCTCGGGCCGGGACCCTTGAGCTTGGCGAGGTGACCCTTCGCGCGATCGCGATCGGCTGCGTCCGTCGTGCTGGCGATGAACTGCTCGTACAGCTTGATCGCGTCCTCGCGTCGCCCGCCGTCGAGGCGCAGTGCCTGCGCCATGTTGAAGAGGTACGCCGGATCGGGGTCGAGGTCATGGGCTTTCGTGAACTCGTCGAACGCGAGCGCGTACCGGCCCTTGCCGTAGAGCTTCCTGCCCTTGTCCGCGAACGATTCAGCGGAGGCACCGGGCAGCGGAGCGCCCTGGTCGCCGACGCGATCGAGCTCGGCCCACACCTCCGGCCCGACCGTCCCGTCGACCTCGAGCGGCGGGTGGGCATTCTGGAAACGCCGCACCGCGGCGGTCGTCAGCGCGCCCATGACGCCGTCGACCTTCAGCTCCGTACCGGCCGACCCGGATTGGTTCAGGCGCTCCTGCAGCCGTCGCACCGCATCGCCCGTCGAGCCGTAGCGCAGGATCTCGGGCTTGCCACCGCCCTGCTGGATCATCTGCTGGACCGCCTGGTTGCCGGCGGTGGCCTGCATCTGGATCACGCGCTGGTGCAGCGGGTTGCCGGCGCCATCGCCGTCGCGCCGCGGAACGCCCGGCTTGCGACTTGGATCCCCGCTCTCGGTCGACCACTGCCAGACCACGGCAGGAGGATAGTCCCTCCGGGCAACCGCCCTTGCCCGAACGGGCAGCCGTCCGAAGCGTCAGTCGAACAGGCTGGCCTGCGCGGGCGGCGGGGGCGGGGCCACGACGGCAGCGCCCTCGAGCTCGAGGAGACGGCGCTTGGTGTCGACGCCGCCCGGCGCGGAGTACCCGCCCAGATTCCCGTTCGCAGCCACGATCCGGTGGCACGGCACGATCGGCGCGAACGGGTTGCGCGACAGCGCGACGCCGACGTCGCGGGCCTTCATCGGCTCCTCGCCCATCGCCTTCGCAACGGCGCCGTAGGTGAGGGTCGCACCCGGCGCGATGGTCCGGGCGACGTCGTACACGCGCTGGTCGAACTCGGGGATGGTGCCCATGTCGAGCCCGACCGTCGGGATCCGCTTCTCGCCGTCGAGCAGGGCGCGCACGTCATCGAAGGCATCCTCGATGGCGGGTGGTGGCAGGGCCTCCAGTGCACCCGGCAGGTCGCGCCTGATGTGCTGGCGGGTTTGCTCGATCGTCCGGTCATGGAGCCACGTGCGCGCGATCCCGGCATCGGTCCACGCGGCGCCGAACGCGCCGAGCGCCGTGGGCACGATCGCGAATCGGTAGGTGGGCATCACCACGAAAGAACACGCCCCGAGACGGATCGGTTGCGCCGAGCCAGGAGTTGGTACCGCATACCGGATTCGAACCGGTGATCTTCGCCTTGAGAGGGCGATGTCCTGGGCCACTAGACGAATGCGGCAAGGGCGCGTCGACGGCTGAACCGCCGGGCCGGGCGGCATTCTACCAGCCGCGGCCGGAACGCCGGCAGAGATCGATCTACAGCCGGTGCGCCTCCAGGAAGCCCCGGATCGCGTCGGCGACCTGCGTGTAGCCCTCCTCGCCCACGATCAGGCCGTAGTGCGAGTGCGCGCCGAAGGGCTCGTACTCCGCCTCGAGCCACGTCGCCAGCCGCTCCGCGTCATCCGCGGGCACGACCTGGTCGAGCCCGCCGGCGATCACGAGGCGAGGCACATCGGGCAGCTTCGACCGATCGACCTTGACGCCGCGCAGCATCGTGCGCCGGGCGCGGCCCGATTCGTGCGGCTTCTGGCCCATCAGGTGCTGGATCCGGAGCACATCCGCCAGGGTCAGGTCGCGGTGGTCGCGCTGCAGCTTCTCGGGCAGCGTCGCCCAGCCGAGCAGCGACGGTCCGAACATCTCCGGCACCTCGCGGATGTGGTGCGGCGGCGTCGGCGTGCGCACGTCGCCCGGCAGCTCCGGCGCGATCAGGACGAGACCACTCACCGCGTGGCGCTCCGCCGCCTTCACCGCAAGCAGGCCGCCCATGCCGTGACCGACGACGACGACGTTCGACCCCAGCCGGTCGATGGCGGCGCCGACATCCTGGACGAACGACTCGAACGACAGCTCCGCCGGATCGGCCGTCTGGCTCCAGTGGTGGTTGCGGAGGTTGAGCGCGTGGCCCTCCCAGCCGCGGCCGGCGAAGTAGCCGAGGAATCGCTCCCAGATCCACGAGCCGCCGAGCTCGCCGTGGACGAACAGCAGCGGCTTGCGGCGGGACCGGCGTTCCGGCAGCCACGACTCGATGTACAGGCCGCGGTCCTGCAGCTCGATCTCGTCCTTGCGAACGGGTCGGTTCGGCGGCGGGAGCGCGGCGTCGACGGACGAGGGCAAGCGTTCCTCCAGCGTGCTCGGCGGGCGGTGGGCTATTCGAGCGGGTTGATCACGAGGCCGGTGATGGCCTTCGGGTAGATGTACGTGCTCTTCTGGGGCATGACGTCGCCATCAGCGGCGACGGCGACGATCTCCGCGGCGGGCGTCGGATCGAGCAGGAGCGCGGCCGAGGCGGGCAGGCCGCCGGTGGGTGCGACCGCCCCATCGACCCAGTCGAGGGCTTCGGCGGCGGACATCGTAAACGCGATCCGGCCCTCCGCGACAGCGGCGGGATCGATCCCGGCCAAGCGTTCGATCGCCACGGAGGCCAGCGTCACGTCCAGCCGGCGGACGGCCGCTCCGCCTGCCGGCAGCCATCGTTCGAACGCGTCGCGCTTCGCGCGCACGATCGCGCCGCGCCCAGCGGCCCAGATGCCGAACCTGCCCTCGCCCCCCGGCGCACCGGAGCTGCCGCCGAACGCATCCAGGAGCTGCTGCCGATCGGCGACGCGCACCTCGAAGAGCTCGGGCAGCCGATCGATCGCGCTCGAGAGCGCCACGGGCTCGAGTCCCAGCAGGACGCGATGGGTCGGGAGCACGGTGAGGGCACCCTCCTCGGGCTCGAGGATGAGCATGAGGATGTCCGCCCACGCCGGCGTCTCCTCGAGGGCCGGGCCTCGCCGACGCTCTTCGGCGTATCGAAGCGCGGTCTCGTAGCGGTGGTGGCCGTCGGCCAGCGTGATCGGGTTCGCCGCAAGCCCGTCGATCACGGCGGCGGCCTTCGCGCCCGCCTCGTCGTCGCCGGCGGGCGCGATCCACAGTCGATGGCGGACGCCGTCGCCGTCGACGAACTCGCTCGCGGGCCGGGTCGCCGCCATGTCGCGCAGCCATGTCGCCACGGTGCCCGTGTCGTCCGCCCCGATGCCCACCACGGGGCTCGTGTTCACGCCCGTGGCGCGAAGGAGCTTGTAGCGATCCTCGCGGGGCGCCGCGAGCGTGCGCTCGTGCGCCCGGATGCCGGACGACGCACCGAACGGCTCGATGCCCACGCGGGCGAAGACCCCGCGTCGCGTGGCGACGCGATTCGATCCCGGCACGGTGTACGTCTGCTCGTAGGGATAGATCGCCGGGCGCGGGTCGCGATGCAGCGTGCCGTCGGTTCGCCAGGTCGTCAGCAGCCGCGCGGCGCGGCGGTACTTCTCGTCCTCCGGGTCTCCGGGCCGCTCCTCGGGCAGGTCCAGGCGGACCACATTCCGCGGATCGCGCGCGAGGAGCCGGCGATACGCGTCCGGGCCGATGACGTCGTACGGGGGCGCGACAACGGCCGAGAGGTCGGGGACCTGCTCGGGCGAATAGCGAAGGGCGCGGAAATTACGGATGGCGGGCACGGGCCGGAATCGTACGATGGCGGCGCCGCGCGCAACTTCCGGGGGGCTTCCGGCGTCATGCGATCCGGCCGGCTGCGGCATCTATGGTTCGAGGAGGACGGGTGGCACTTCGAGTCGTGAACGGGCGACGCGCCGCAACGGGCCGCCGCTCGGTCATGCGCCTCGGCGCGCTGATCGCGGTGCTTGCCCTGACGCTCGGGCCGCTGGCGCTCTCCGGCTATGCCGCCGGCGGCGTCACGATGAGCGCCCGGATCATGCTGCAGGGCCACGCGCGATCCGGCAGCTGGGCGGCGATCGAGGTCGACCTCCAGAACGACGGCCCGACCGTCGACGGCGAGCTGCAGATGAACGGCGGCAGCCAGGGCACCGTCAAGTACGCGATGGCCGTCAACCTCCCGACCGGCTCGCACAAGACCTACGTCCTGCACGCCCAGCCGCCGCAGTTCGGGCGCAACGTGAAGATCGACCTCGTCGCGGGCGGCAACGTCGTCGGCTCGGTCCAGGTTGCGTACCTCACCCACGACCAGAACCAGCTCCTCATCGGCGTCATCGCCGAGCGGCCGGCCGGGATCGTCTCGGAGCTCAAGCTCCCCCAGAACCAGTTCGGTTCGACGCCCGCCGTCGTGACCCTCGGCATCGCCGATCTGCCGGAGCGTGCGGAAGGCTGGAGCAGCCTCGACCGGCTCGTGTGGCAGGACGTCGACAGCAACCAGCTCTCGAGCGCGCAGCTGACGGCGCTGCGCGAATGGATCGCGGGCGGCGGGCGGCTCGTCATCGTGGGTGGCACCGCCGGCATCAACACCCTGTCCGCGTTCCCGGACGACCTCCTGCCCTATCGCCCGACGGCGACCATCGACCTCGATCCATCGCGGCTCGTCGGTGTGATCGGGCCGCTGCCCGGCGGCGCGGCGGTCCTGCCCGCGATGGGCGGCGCACAGGGCGCGGGACGTGCCCTCGCGACGTCCGGTGATCGCGTCGTGGCTGGCGATCTCGTCTACGGCAGCGGTCGCGTGACGGTCCTCGGCTTCGACCCGACGGTCAAGTGGCTGGCGGAGAGCAAGTCCGTGGACCAGATGTGGCGCGGGCTCCTCCCGGAGCGATCCGGGAGCGGCGGCGTCTCGACGGACGACAGCCAGCTCGTGGGCGCGGTCTATCAGCTGCCTGCCCTGCAGCTGCCGCCGATCACCGGCCTGCTCGTCATCCTGGGCGCGTACGTCCTGATCATCGGGCCGATCAACTACCTGATCCTGAAGCGCCTGGACCGACGCGAGCTCGCGTGGATCACCATGCCGATCCTCGTCGTCGCATTCGCCGCGGCGTCGTTCGGCTACGGCTCGTTCCTGCGCGGCACGGACGTCGTGATCAACGAGGTTGCCATCGTCCACGGCGCTCCCGACGCCACGGAAGCGACGGCGGATGTCTACTTCGGGATCTTCTCGCCCACCCGCGCCACCTACCAGGTGAACGTGCCGCAGGGCGCCCTGCTCGCTGCACCGGTCGCAGGCGACCAGTTCGGCCAGGGCGTCATCAACCTCGACATCCTGCAGGGCACGGGCACGGAGCGGCCGTCCGCAATCCGCAACCTGGCGGTCGGCAGCGGCTCCATCCGCGTCGTCCGCGCCGAGCTCCCGGTGACGGCGCCGCGCATGAAAGCGACGCTCAAGCTCGTCGATGGGGTGCTCTCCGGCACGTTCGAGAACGCGTCCGAGCAGACCCTCGAGAGCGTGGCCGTCGTCCTGGGCAGCTCCGTGGCGGTCCTCGGCGACGTGGAGGCGCACGGGACCCGGAACATCCGAATCCCCGTGCAGTCGAACCCGTTCGGGAGCACGCTCGCCGACCAGATCATCGGCCCGTCGTTCGATACGTCCAACGCGGCCGGGATCCTGCGCGCGACGCGGTACAACATGGTCTCGCAGCTCACCTACGACCCGAACGGGATGTCCGGCGGCGCCCTCTCAGCGGATCGGGCGGTGATCCTCGCGTTCGGACGTGACGCGCTCCTCGATCTCCAGGTCGGCAGCGAGACGCCACGCAAGAACGGCAACGTCATGTACTACGTGCCGGTGCAGGTCGGGCTCAGCGGCAAGGTGACGTTCCAGGGCGACCTGCTCCAGTCGACCGTCGTCGACGGCCTGTTCTTCCAGAAGGACCGAAGCTTCATCAGCATGAGCTCCGGCACGGCCACCCTCGGCTACCAGCCCATCCCGTTCGAAGGCACGTTCACGACCACCGAGGTGCGGCTCCAGCTCGGCGGCGGCGGGAACCTCATTCCGGGGGCGGTCGGCAAGCCGATCACGCCGCTCGCCGAGATCCCGCCTCCGTGCACCGATTCGAAGAACAGCATCCCGGCCGGCTGCCTCGCGCCGCGCGACGACCAGATGCCGGACGTCGAGGTGCTCGACCGAACGACCGGCGCGTGGGTCCGGCTGCCGCGGATGGACATGGACGCGACGTACTCGCTCGCCGATCCCACCCGGTACGTTGATCCCGTCACGGGCCAGCTGCTGGTGCAGTTCGTGAACAATGACCAGAACGCGGGCATGGGCTTCGGGTTCCAGGTCGCGATCGCGGGGACGGTCAAATGACGGCCATCGTCGAAACCAGCGGGCTCGTGAAGCGCTACCCGGGCACGCTCGCGGTCGGCGGCGTGGACCTGCAGGTCGAGGCAGGCGAGATCTTCGGGCTCGTCGGTCCCAACGGAGCAGGCAAGACCACGATGCTGCGCATGCTCGCGACCCTGCTCGTCCCGACAGCGGGCGACGCGCTCATCGCGGGCGAGTCCGTGCGCAGGAACCCGATGGCCGTTCGGCGCGTCCTCGGCTACATGCCGGACGCGTTCGGGGTCTACGACGACATGAAGGTCTGGGAGTACCTGGACTTCTTCGGTCGCTGCTACGGCCTCCCGACAGCGCAGCGCAAGCGGATGATCAACGACCTGCTGGAGCTCGTCGACCTCGCGCA
This sequence comes from Candidatus Limnocylindrales bacterium, assembly GCA_036262855.1. Classification (GTDB taxonomy): domain Bacteria; phylum Chloroflexota; class Limnocylindria; order Limnocylindrales; family CSP1-4; genus UBA5189. The sequence goes on along the minus strand of DATAIB010000004.1, from coordinate 387 downwards.
CAAGCGCGACGCGTACGTCCTGAGCCTGTCGCGCGGCATGCAGCAGCGCCTGTGCCTCGCCCACGCGCTCGTTCACGACCCCCAGGTGCTCCTGCTCGACGAGCCCGCCTCCGGCCTGGACCCGCGGGCTCGGGTCGAGCTTCGCGAGCTCCTTCGCGAGCTCCGCACCCTCGGCAAGACGATCCTGATCAGCAGCCACATCCTCCCCGAGCTCGAGGAGCTGTGCACCTCCGTGGCAATCGTCGATCACGGTCGGGTGCTCGCCCAGGGCACGATCGCCGACATCGGCCAGAAGCTCCGCATCGGCGAGGTGCTCCGGGTGCGCGTCCTCGGCTACATGCCGGACGCGTTCGGGGTCTACGACGACATGAAGGTCTGGGAGTACCT
>DATAIB010000003.1:0-2498 GCA_036262855.1 Candidatus Limnocylindrales bacterium | reverse complement strand
CTGCCCCAGCAATTCACCAATTCGCTGGGGTCGATGATCGGGGCTACGCAAACTGGGCCCTTCGGCGGCAAGATCCCCCTGATCTGCATGATCGCGGCGTCCCGAAATTGGACCCTCGCTGCGGTTCGCGACGCCCGTCGTGACCACGAGCCCCGCGCCTTCTGGCTCAGCCGGTCCCAGCGTCTCGCCCGGCGCGAGCGGCGCCTCGACTGCGGCTCCCACGGTCGCGCCGACGGCAGCCCCAACGGCGGCCGCGTCCTAGGTTCGAACCCGGCCCGGGCGTATGCTCGGGCGGCCATGCGGTTCGGGTTCCGGCGCCGAAGTCCGGGGCAACGTGATGACGCCGAGTCGGCGCGAGCACGGGCCCGGATGGTCGTCGAGCAGCTCGAGCGCCGCGGGATCCGCGATCCACGCGTGCTCCAGGCGATGGGGACCGTCCCGCGGGAGCACTTCGTTCCGGGCGTCCCCACGAGCCTCGCATACGACGACCGCGCGCTCCCGATCGATGCCGGGCAGACGATCAGCCAGCCGTACATGGTCGCGCGCATGACCGAGCTGCTCGAGGTGGAGGCCGGCGACCGCATCCTGGAGATCGGCACCGGGTCCGGGTACCAGGCTGCCATCCTCGCGGCGGTGGGTGCGAGGGTCACGACCATCGAGCGCCACGCGAATCTCGCCGACGAGGCGCGCGAGCGATTGGCGGCGCACGGCTTCGAGGAAGTCGATGTTCGCGTTGGGGACGGGTCGCGGGGCCTTGCCGAGGGCGCGCCCTGGGACGGCATCGTGGTGACCGCCGCCTCGCCGCAGATCGCAGATGAGCTCCGCGAGCAGCTCGCGGTCGGGACGCGCCTCGTGATCCCGGTCGGTGATCGCGCCGCGCAGGACCTCCGGGTGGTCGAGCGCCGCGGCCCTGCGGACTGGCGCGAGTGGTCGGATGGCGCTGTCGTCTTCGTTCCGCTCGTCGGCGAGGGCGGCTGGAAGACGGACTAGGCGGGTCCCGTCCTGGGGATGGTCGCCGCGATGATCAGGCCGATCACCGCGATGACGACGCCGATCACCCCGCCGCCGATCAGCTCGACCGCGATCCCGAACAGAATGACCGCGATGCCCTGGAGCAATCGGTGCGTGATGGCGTCGCCTGTCATGCGGCCATCATGCCGTATCCTCCGAGGCGATGGCCCACGTGTTCGTCGCTCCCCATCCCGATGACGTCGCGCTGTCGTGCGGCGGCCTCATCGCGTCGCTGCGAGAGCTCGGGCAGAACGTCACGATCCTCACGGTCTTCTCGGGCGCCGGGTCGGCGGCCGCGGGAGCGAACAACGGCAACGGGCTGACGACCTACCAGCGCGAGGCGCTCGGTTTCGGCACCAAGGCGATGTGGCCCGCGACCGAGGCGTTCAATCGGTCGGACATCCGGGCGGACTTCCCCGCCGGCCCGGCAGACGCTGAATGGGCGGCCGACGACGATCGACTCGAGGCCACCCAGTCGGACGCCGACGCATCCGCGAAGCGCTTCTGGCAGCGCGCGTCCTGGTACCGGCGGGCATCGATCCGGAACAAGTCGCTGGCCGGTCAGGCGGTCATGGACGATGTCTCGACCCAGGGCGCGATCTACACCGACGACGTGGTCGATGCCGCTGCGGCCGGCGAGATCGTCGCGGCCCGGCGCGTCGAGGACGAGCGGTTCGCGTTCTTCGCCGAGGCATCGGTCGTGTTCCTCGACCTTGCGGACGCGGTCTTCCGCGGCTACGACGGGGACGACCAGCTGCTCGGCTCGATCCGCGAGGACGACAGCCCGCCGGTGTCGATCCTGCGGCGCGAGATCGCCCGACTCGAGCCGTCGTACGTGTACCTGCCGCTTGGCGTCGGCAACCATGTCGACCACCAGATGTGCCGAGATGCCGGCGTGGCGCTCCTCGCCGAGCCGCGCTCGTGGGTCATGCCCGGGCCGGACTGGGCGGGAAGGGTCGTCTTCTACGAGGACTTCCCGTACGCGTACTGGAACGACTTCCAGTCGCTCGACGATCTGCCCGCGGGCGCCCTCGAGGGGATCCCGGCCGGCGTGGAGCTCACGCCGCGGTACGCGGATATCGGCGACCAGCTCGAGCGCAAGGTCCGCGGCATCGCGATGTACGAGTCGCAGGTCCCGCGCCTGTTCGGCAGTGAGAAGGCGATGGCCGACGCGGTGCGCAAGCGCGCGCAGTCGGTCGGGACGGTCGGGCGGCAGAACGGCCCCGCGGAGCGGTACTGGCACTCGTTCGTTCCCTGATCGCCGGCTCCTGCGGTGCGGGGCGGCGCTGCCGGCGCGGTATTGCGGGGCGGCGCGGCGGCGGCGGCATTTTTGACAACGAGTTCCGGGGTGAGTGCACGTCCGCGGTTTCGTGACAACGAGCCGCTGCGGGCGTATCTGACGTGAAATCGGGCCGCTCGACGCGAGATACGAACGTGGCGAGCGCCTCGACCCTCGCCATCGCTTGACGAGCACTCACTGGGCGAGT
>DATAIB010000002.1:0-23324 GCA_036262855.1 Candidatus Limnocylindrales bacterium | reverse complement strand
GTGAAGGAGGGCTCCGTCACCGTCGGCGGCACCGTGGTCGGCGGCGAGCAGCGGCTCGTGCGGCTCAACGACTACCGGCTCGACATGGCCGCCGAGGACATCATGCTCATCACCCGCCACCGTGACCGGCCGGGCACGATTGGGCGGATCGGGCAGCTCCTGGGCACCGCCGACGTCAACATCAGCGCGATGCACCTCGCCCGCTCCGCGCCGCGCGCCGACGCGCTGATGATCCTCTCGGTCGATGACGACGTCAGCCCCGAGCTCGAAGCCGCACTCCGCGCCGACGAAGGCATCCACGACCTGTGGACGATCCGGCTCGGGCCACACCGGTGAGCGCGTCGACGCCGCCCGCGGACCCGGGACCCGCGCACCCGCTCCCGCCCGACGAGCCGGCGCTGCTCCCACCCGGCCTCGACGCGACCCTCGCGCTCGTCCGGCACGGCGAATCGGAGTGGGTCCTCAAGGGCCTGTTCCAGGGCCAGGGCGACTCCCCGCTCACCGAGACCGGCCGGCGGCAGGCGCTGCTGACCGCCCGGCGCATCGCGCGGCGTGGGCGCAGGCCCGTGCTGCCCCTCCCCACCGGCGCGCCGATCGCCGTGGTCCACTCCCCGCTCGCGCGCACGACCGAGACCGCGACGCTCATCGCCCGCGCCGTGAACGGTGGTCGCGGTGACGACGCGGTCCACAACCCGGTCCCGCTGGTGCCCGAGCCCGGGTTCCTCGAGATCGGGCAGGGCGAGTGGGAAGGGCTGCCGGGCACGGCGATCGTGGAGCGCTGGGGGACGCTGCTCGAGGACTGGCGCCGCGACCCGCTGACCGCCTGGGCGCCCGGGGGCGAGAGCCTGCACGAGGTCGACGCCCGCGTCCGAACAGCCCTGCGGCGCCTGCTCGCCGATCTCGCCACGGTGGCCGAGCCGGCCCCGACCGGCCGCTCCCAGGTGCTGGGCTACGCGGACGGCCCGGGCACGGAGCCGTGGTCCGTGCTTGTCGGTCATGACGGCGTGTTCAAGGTGACGCTGCTCGCGCTCCTCGGCCTGCCGCTGGACCGCTTCTGGACGCTCCCGTTCGCGCTGTGCGGGATCAGCGTGGTCGAGATCCGCAACGGGCGGCCGCGGCTGCGCATGCACAACGCCACGGACCATCTCGCCGAGCTGCAGACGGTCGCCACGCAGGAGCGCGACGACGCGCGTCGCCGGAGCGGCGCCCTCTAGGACCCGCCGGCCCCTCGCCGGTTCCGGGTGGAACCCTAGCGCCGACGCGGGCGGCTCGGCCGTCGCGGCCGGAACCCGCGCCGCAGGATCACGCCGAACAACGCGAACCGAAGGCGCTGGTACGCCTCGGCGACCCGCTTCATCCGATCGCTGCCGAGGGCAGCGCGGCCGTATGCAACCTCGACCTTCGCGCGGGCGATCGTCGTGAGCTCGAGCCGCGCCTCGGGCACGGCGTCGCCGAGCGCGCCCGCGTATTCGTAGACGGTCTGCGACGGTCGCGGCCCCATCCCGATCCGCGCCGCGAGGCGGGCCAGTGAGCCCCATGCCTGGTCCGGGTGCATCGGCTTGCGCGGCGCTCGGCGCGCCACTGCGTACAGCAGCAGCGCCAGTCCGACCACCAGGATCGCCGCGATCGCGATGAACGGCCCGATGCCGGCGCCGCCGCTCGTGGTGGTGCCAACCGGCCTGGAGGTCGCGCCCGGGGTCCGCGCCGGGCCCGGCGAGCGCGACGGCGCAACGCTGGGCTTCGCAGTGGTCGTGGGCGCGACCCCGGTCGGGATCGGCTGGACATTGGTGTTGATGCCGCCAGTGGGGTCGAACTCGATCCAGCCGTACTTCGGGAAGTACACCTCGACCCAGTAGTGCGCCAGCGAGGCCGCGACGACCTCGGAGTTGTCGGTCTTGCTGCGGACGCCGGGCAGGAAGCCGTAGGCGACCCGGGCCGGCACGCCGGAGGACCGCAGCAGGACCGCCATCGTGCTCGCGTAGTAGTCGCAGTAGCCGTGCTTGATGATCGCGAAGCACTCGACCGTCGAGATCCCGTTGCCGCACTGGGCGTTCCGCAGGTTGCGGACGTCCGGGTCGTAGGTGAAGTTGGCGGGGTTCTTGAGGTAGTCCTGGATCGCCTTTGCGAGGTCATACGGGTTCGACTTGTCGGCGTAGGGCGGGACGTGGATCTGCGACTTGATGAACGTCAGCAGGCGCGTCGCGTTGTCGCCCATCGCGCCCGGTTCGAGCTGCGTGTAGACGTCGTACAGCTCCTTGGGGTAGTCGGTGCTGGCCAGGCGGAGGTTCGGCTCCGTGATGACGGCGTCCGTGGTCGTGTAGTCGGGCACGAGCGCGGTGACCGTGTACTGCCCGGACGAATCGGTCGACTCGAGGCTCGTGAACCAGCCGTCCGGGCCGCGCGCGAACGCGACGGTCGGCCGGTCGACCGAGCTCACCATGTTCGGGCTGAGGATGGTCTTCGCGGCGAACGAATCGGGCGTGATCCGGATCTTGACTTCGCGCCGCCCGTCGGTGGCCGGCGCGTCGCCGTTCACATCGCCACCGAGCACCGTGCTGCCCGCGGGGGTCTGCTCATGTGCGATTGTGTCGTCCGGTCCCCAGTCCCAGCCGTAGTTGCTGTACACCGAGTACGTGCCCGCGCGCCACTTGAACAGCTCCTTCTCGTTTCGCGGCAGCTCGGCCCGGAACGCGGTCGCCTTGCTCGGGTTCCAGACCCCGGTCGTGACGGCGTTGTCACCGAACGTCACCGAGCCGAGGCCCGGAAAGTCGCCGCCGGGCGGCGCGAACTTCTGGAGGATGGATTGGAGTGATTGGAGCTTGGACGGCAGGTCGGCGAACAGACCCTGGAGCGGCGCGGATGACGCCACCGCGGTGAGCGCGATCGCGCCGATCATCGCGAGCGTGACGAACATCGCGCCACCGTTCAGGTACAGCTGCGAGATCGACGACGGGTCGCCGATCTTCCGCCGCGCCCACGTGAGCTCCTCCTCGAAGATGTGGGTCCGGATGAGGAGCAGGAGCGCGCCCGCGGTGTAGATCTCGAGCAGGAAGAGCTGGTCGTGCCCGGTGAGCGCCATGTTCGCGAGCAGGATCAGGCCGAGCGTGATCACGACGTCGAGCGGCCGGCGATGCCCGAACACCGCGAACCCGGCCAGGAGGCCGGCGCCCCAGATCATCGCGCCGAACACGAGGTGGTAGTAGCCGTATTCGGTCGTGAACGGCCGCCCGTCGACGACGAGGTCCGTCCAGACGTTGTTGATCACCGTGTAGCTCTTGGCCATCCGCTCGAACAGGCCCGCGGGTCCCCACGATGGCTCCGGCGCGATCAGCACGCCGCCGACGATGAGGGGGATGAGCAGACCACCGATCGCCGCACCGATGACGTGCGTGCGCCAGCGACCCCAGCCGACCTTCGCCCCGGCCGCGCCGAGCAGCACGCCGCCGAGGGCGAGCCACGGCAGGAAGCCCGAGTTGCCGACGTTGCCGGTCCAGCCGGAGTTCACGAGGGACAGCGCCATCGCGTCGACCATCACGACGGTGGCGACGAGGCTGAGCCAGCCCTCAGACGGGCCGCGCGGGAGTGTGCGCAGGGCGCTGCCGAACGACGGGCGTTCCAGGCTCGCGGCGGGGGCGGTCATCAGGAGGCCAGCGCTGCGGCGAGCCGCGACGTCGGGCCGACGCGATACACGGTGATGTCGAACTCCGCGAGCGCGTGGCGCAGCGCGCGGTACGCCTGCGCGGACGGACCATCCTCGTCGACGGCCGGGACCGGATTCTCGGACGGGCGGCCCTCGCCACCCCGGGGCCGGTGCTCAGCCTGGAGCCGTTCGTGGGCTTCGAACGCGGGGATGTCCATGGTGATCGCGACGCAGGCGATCCCGCGGGTCTTGAGCGAGGCGAGGGGCTTGATCCAGTCGCGCTGCATCGAGGCAGTCACCACGATCGCGGTCATCCCGCGCCTGATCCGGCTCACGCTCCCGACCAGCGCCTCGGACAGCGGCGTCGCACCGTCGCCATCGACGGCGGCAAGCAGCTGCATGACCTTGAGGTGCTGACGCCCGCCGCGGTCCGGCTGGAGCTGTGCGAGGCGGTGGGCGTTCACGGTCATGCCCACCGAGCGGTTTTCGACGAGGCCCTTGTCGGCCACGGCGGCGGCGGCGCGGATGGCGACCTCGACGGTCGATTCGTCGCCGGAGCCCCGCTGCGGCGCGCGTTCGAGGTCGAGGATGATCCAGGCGTCCGCCGTCTGCTCGAGGTCGAACTCCTTGACCTGGATGTCGCCGTGGCGCGCGGTGGACCTCCAGTGGATCCGGTTGAACGCGTCACCCGGCGCCCAGGGTCGGACCGTTGTCGCCAGTGGCGTGGTCTGGAGCGTCCGCTCACGGGTCGCCTGGCTGCCGTCGAGGTTGGCGGCGGGCAGCTTCCACAGCGGCACGGGCTCGAGGCGCGGGTACACGGTCACGTTCACACCGGAGCCCACCGCCGCGGACGACTCGAAGAACCCGAACGGATCGCCCGTGCGGATCTGCAGCGGCTCGATCCGGAAGTGGCCGCGGCGCGTCAGCGGGCTGCGGATCAGCCAGGTGCGCTCCGTTCGGCCGGGCAGGGCGATCGCGCGGCCGGGCAGGCCCGCGGGCAGCGAGGTCGGGTTGTGCACCTCCAGCCAGGGCTTCGGCAGCCGGCTCGTGTTGCGCAGGGTGTACGTGACCCGGATGCCGTCACCGACATGCCCGGACAGCTGGTTCACCGCGTAGCCGGCCTCGAGGTCCGCCAGTCCGAGCCGCGTCAGCACGTACGCGCCGCCGACCACGAGGATCCCCAGGTACAGCAGGTAGAAGAGGAACGGCTGGCCCGTCGAGAACGCAGCGACCAGCAGGAAGGCGCCGAGAACGAAGAGCTGCAGTCGACGGAACATCGTCGGTCTCCGAGCGGGCTCGGTCTCCTCGACCTAGGCGCCCTTGGCCGCGGCCGCGCGGACCGTGGGCCTGCCGTTGCCGGCGGCGCTCGCCGCGGCCCCGATCGGCGTGGTCTCCAGCAGCTCGCGCACGACCTGCGCCGGCTGCACGTCGTGGATCGACGAGCTCGTCTTGATGATCATGCGGTGCGCGAGCGCCGCCTCGGCGAGCGCCTTCACGTCATCCGGGATCACGTAGTCTCGGCCGAGCAGGCCCGCGAGCGCCTGGCCGGCGCGGTACAGCGCGATCGAGCCGCGCGGCGAGGCGCCGAGGTAGATGTCGCCGTGCTCGCGCGTCCCGCCGACCAATCGAACGATGTACTCGGCGACGCTCGGGTCCACATAGATCTCGCGGACGGCGCGCTGCATCTCCTGCAGCTCCTCGACCGTGCACACGACCTCGAGATCGTCGATCGGGTGCTGGCGCTTCTGCTCGTCGAGGATCACCACCTCGTCCAGCTGTGACGGGTAGCCGAGCCGGATCCGGAGCATGAAGCGGTCCAGCTGCGCCTCCGGGAGCGCGAAGGTGCCCTCGTACTCGATCGGGTTCTGGGTCGCGATCACGAGGAACGGATCCGGCATCGGGTAGGTCGTGCCGTCGACCGTGGCCTGGCGCTCCTCCATGCACTCGAGCAGCGAGGACTGCGTCTTGGGCGTCGCGCGGTTGATCTCGTCCGCGAGGACGACCTGGCTCATGATCGGGCCGGGCCGGAATTCGAACTCGGCAGTCTTCTGGTTGTAGATCGAGAGGCCCGTGACGTCGGACGGCAGCAGGTCAGGCGTGAACTGGATGCGCCGGAACGTGCAGCCGAGGCTCTTCGCGATGGCCTTGGCGAGGACGGTCTTGCCGGTGCCCGGCACGTCCTCGATCAGGAGATGGCCGCGGCACAGCAGCGCCACGAGCGCGAACCGGACCTCGCTGTGCTTGCCGACGATGACACGCTCGACGTTTGCGAGGACGCGGTCACCGGTCTGCTGGATCAGGCTCATATCGCAGAAGCTCCCTCGGCCAGCGTTGGTGTCACGGGATAGTACGCCGCGAGTTCTCGAAAGGTTCCCACCCCGGTCTCCGCAACATACACATGTTTTGGTCAGCCTTTGCGGAGCGTGCCCACCGCTGCCCACAGGGTCATCAGCGCACCCGTGGCGGCCATCACGCCGAGGAAGAGCTCGCCGTTCGTGAGGGTGACGACGGCCACCGTCGCGAAGAGTCCCGCGATCACGAGCGCGATCGCCCCGAGGCCGAGGCGCTCGATCATGGGGCGCGGGCCAGGCTCGCTCATCCGCCCGCCCACGTTCGCCAGGCCCGGAACAGGTCGCCCGCGAGGGGCGACGCCCGCACGCCGGCGCCACCGGAGTTCTCGACGAGCACCGCGATGACCACCTGCGGGTTGTCGTACGGCGCGTAGCCGATGAACCAGGAGTGCGGCGACTTGCCGCCGTCGAGCTCGGCAGTGCCCGACTTGCCGGCGACGGCGAGGCCGCGGACGGCGGCGCCGTTCGTGTATCGCTGGCCGAGATCGCCCGCGACGGCGAGCCGCATGGCCTTGCCGATCTCCCGCGCGATCTCCGGCGGCAGCACGCGCGACATCACGGTCGGGTTGATCGTGGTGGTGTTGCCATCCTGCGCGGTCGCCTGCATGACGAGATGGGGCTGCATCAGCGTTCCGTCGTTCGCGATGGTCGACGCCACGAGGGCCATCTGCAGCGGCGTCACGAGCACCTCGCCCTGGCCGTAGCCCGCGTTCGCCAGCTCCACCTTGTCCGAGAAGCCGCCGCCGTACGACCCCCCGCCGTTCGTGATCTGGGAGGCCCGTGTCGGGAGGTCGAACGGGAGCGCAGAGCCGAAGCCCATCTTCGACGCCCACGCCGCGAGTGCATCGCCGCCGGTGCGCACGCCGGTCTCGGCGAACCAGATGTTGCAGGACACCTCGATCGCATGCTCGAAGTCGAGCGCGGTCGAGCCGGTCGCGGCGTGGTGGCCGTCGGTGACCCGGAAGCCGTCCACGAGCCAGCCCGTCTTCTCGGCCGCGGGCTGGTCCGCGTACGTCGTGGACGGCGAGACCGCGCCGCTGCCGAGGGCGGCCGTCGCCGTCACGATCTTGAAGACCGAGCCCGGGATGTACAGGCCGCTCGTCGCGCGCGGCAGGAGCGGCAGCGCCTTGTCGTTGCGGAGCTTGTCGAACGTCTTCGCCGCGGTCGCGGGATCTGCGATCGCGGAGGCATCGAACGTGGGCGTCGAGGCGAGCGCGAGCACCTCGCCGGTTCGGGGGTCGAGCATCACGACGGCGCCCTTGTTCCGGCCCAGGGCCTTCACCGCGGCCTCCTGGAGCTGGAGCACCAGCGTCGTCTTGAGGTCCTGCGGGTCCGAGGCGTCGGCACGGAACTTGCGCGTCAGCTCGCGCAGCGGATCGGCCGAGATGACGCCGCTCAGCTGTGCGTTCCAGGCGCTCTCGAGCCCGGCCGTGCCGTACTGGCGCGACGCGTAGCCGATCACGCCAGACAGCGAATCGTCGGCGTAGGTTCGGTATGGCTCGCCGTTCTTGTCCTTCTTGTTCCAGGCGAGTCGCACGCCGTCGCGGTCGAAGATCTCGCCGCGCTTGGCATTCCGTGCGGCCGCGATGACCGCCGCGTCATCGCCCGCGCTGCTGAGGTTCGCGGACTCGATGACCTGCCAGTAGCCGGCCCCGAGCGCCAGCCCGCCGAACGCGATTGCCAGGGCGAGGCCCACGCGGCCGAGTGCCTGGCCGATCCCCACCCGGCGGCCGGCCCAGCCGGGTGTCGACCCGGACACGGGGTAGGCGTGCGCGGTCGGACGCGGACCGGCCATCAGGGTGCGCCTCGATCGAACATCCGGCGCAGCCGGTTCGGGCGGCGCGGCGGCGGCAGCGGGTCCCGGGTGCGCTCGGACAGCGCGATGAGCATCCCGACGATCACGGCGTTGGCGAGCAGCGAGGAGCCGCCGTAGCTGATGAACGGGAGCGTGATGCCGGTCAGCGGGATCAGCTTGAGATTCCCGGCGGCGATGATGAATGCCTGCACGCCGATCACGAGCGACAGGCCCGCGGCCAGGATCGCGCGGTACTCGTCGTGCGCCGCCGCGGCGATCCGGAGGCCGCGCTCGATCAGCACGAGGTACAGCCCGAGGATCGCCAGGATCCCGACGAGCCCGAGCTCCTCGCCCAGCGCCGCGAACGGGAAGTCCGTGTGGAGCGCGGGGATCGGCGGGCGCCCGGCAATGGTCGGCAGGCCGCCCCCGAGCCCGGTCCCGATGAGCCCGCCGCGTGCGAACGCATGGAGCGCCTGGACCACCTGGTAGCCGGCGCCCGTCGGATCGCCGAAGGGATCCAGCCAGATGTCGATTCGGGTGCGGACGTGCCCGAACAGGAAGTACAGGGCGATGGCGCCCAGCACGAATGCGACGAGGCCGAGCGCGACATAGCTCAACCGCGCCGTCGACACGTACAGCAGGAGCAGGAACACGGCGAAGAACAGCAGCGCCGCGCCGAGGTCCCGCTGCACGATCACGATGCCGAGGGCGATCGCCCACATGGCGACCATCGGCGCGAGGTACGGGAGCGGCGGCACCTGCAGCGGCCCGATCCGCGTGGATTCCTCGACCAGCAGCGGCCGGTTCTCGGAGAGGTACCCGGCGAGGAAGATCACGAGGATCACCTTCAACAGCTCCGACGGCTGGCCGCTGACGGGCCCGATGGCGAGCGAGAGCCGCGCCCCGTTGACGTCACGCCCGAACACGAAGGTCAGCAGCAGCAGGGCCACGCCGACCGCGGCCCACGTGTACTTGTAGCGGCGCAGCCAGACGTCGTTGCGCACGGCAACGGCGAGCCCGGCGATCAGGGCGAAGCCGATCAGCAGCCACACGAGCTGGGTCCGCGCAAGCCCGCCGAGGCTGCCGGCAAGGTCCTGTGGCAGGCGCTCCATCAACAGCAGCCCGATGCCGCCGAGCAGCCCCACGGCGGGCAGCAGGATCTGGTCCGTGCGACGCCCGGCGATCACGAACACGAGATGGACGAGGAGCAGCGCCCCGACGTAGATCACGAGGAGGTCGAAGCTCGCCGGGACCAGCAGGTTGCCCGGGCTCTTGTCGCCGTCGGCGATCGCGGCCCGCAGCTGTTGGGTCGCACCCAGCGAGAGGCTGCCGACGAACAGGCCGACCGCGACGAGCACCAGCAGGCCCAGCTCGCGGCCCCGGAACCGCGGCCGGATGCGGACGCGAGGCGCGTCGGACGTGACGCGCACGCCCGCGGCCGCGCTCATCGGGACGTGGCGCTCATGTGGACGTCGTCCGTGCGCGCTCGAGGCGGAGTCGAGCCTGGCCGACCTGGATCTCGTCGCCGAACGCGACCGGCGAGAGGCCGTCGACCTGGCTGCCGTTGACGAACGTGCCGTTGGTCGACCCGAGGTCCTCCACGTACCAGGCTCGGCCCCGGTACGTGAGCGCGGCATGGCTCGCCGAGACGAAGTCGTCGTCGATCACGATGGCGTTGTTCACGTCGCGACCCAGCGTGGTGACCGCGTCCAGCGCAAAGACGGACCCCACCGCCGGCTCGCCACTCGGGGCGGCGATCACGATGAGCCGCCCGAGCTCCCGCGTCGGCTCTCGCGCCGCCGCCCGGAGGTCGCGCAGCAGCGCCCGCACGACCAGCCACAGGAACACGTAGAGGGCGCCGAGGAACAGCAGGCGCAGCACCCAGATGGCGATGACGGCGGCGTCCATGTGGTCGCGCGACTACGAGCGCGCAGGAACCCCCGAACCGGCGCCGACCACGATGCTCGTGTCCCCCACCAGGATCCGGTCGCCGACGCCGAGCACGACCTCGGTGACCCGATGGCCGTTGACCCGCGTGCCGTTCGTCGAGCCCAGATCAGTGAGCACGATGACGCCGCCGCGAGCCTGCAACCGCGCGTGCCGGCGCGAGACCCGCGAGTCCTTCAGCACGAGCTCGCACTCGGGCGCGCGTCCGATCCGCACCGGCGCGCCGCTCAGGGCAACCTGTCGCGCGGCCCGGTTCGGCTCGCGGACCTCGATGGTCACCTCGGGCGCGTCCACCACGGGCACCTCGAAGACGCGCGTTCCGCCATCGGCGATCGCGTCGTCGGCCGCCGTGGCGGCCGGGCCAGCGGCACCGACCGACGCGGGCGCGACGACGGCCGCGGGCGAGACCGTCGCGTCGACTTCCACTTCCCCGGCCTGGAGGGTCGGGTCAGGCTGGAGCGTCACGCGCGGCCGGCCACGAAGCGCGAATCGATGCGCGCGGGCGAACGTGAGCGCCCCGGACGCCAGGTCGGAGGCGACCTCCTCGGGCGACGCCATCGCCTCGATCTCCTGGGGGTGGAGGCGAACGCGGAACGCGTCCGGCACCAGGTCGCGCTGGCCCTCCGCGCCGCGGTCGGCCTCCATCGCGCGTTCGATGCGGCGCAGGATCTGCACCGGCTGGAGTCGGGTCTTGAACAGGCGGGCGCTGGGCCGCTCGACGAGCCGCTCGATGAAGCGCTCCACGCGTGACATGGACGGCATTGGGGCGTGAGCCTACCAGAGGGTCCCTTGCCGCTCCCCTCCACGACGATCGGTACCCATGTCATCCGCGAGGGGTACGAGCGGCATCCGGGGCAGTTGGTGGGGTGCCGGTATCATCGCGACGGGCCCCTGCAACTGCGGCAAGCCCCGATCCCCGGGGAGTCGATGACCGAGATCCTGACCGAGTCCTTCTGCGAGCGATGTGGCACGCGCTACACGTTCGAACCCGTCGCGCCGCGCCGCAAGGCGCTGCGGGGCATCGGGACGCTCGGCCGCGGCCTGAAGCACTTCGTGAGCGACCCCGGGTCCACGATGGACGAGGCGATGGCGGTCGCCCGATCCGAATCGGAGCAGCGCTCGACGGCGAATGCGCTCGAGGCATTCCATCGGACCTTCAACTTCTGCCTGTCCTGCCGCCAGTACACGTGTGCGGACTGCTGGAACCCCGTTGAGGGGCGCTGCCTGAGCTGCGCGCCGACCCCGGAGGCGGTCGAACCCGTGGCACGCGCCGATACCGCGGTTCCACTGCATCCCATCGCGGTGGCGCCGGTGTCGCTCGCCGCAGCGCCCGTGGACCTCAGGGCGCCGTCACTCGATGGGCACCATCACGGCGACCACGCGGCAACCGAGGCTGCCGCAGCCGAACAGGCAGAGCAGGCCGATCGCGACGCAGCGGAGGCAGCGACAGCGGAGGCAGCAGCCGCCGAAGCCGCCGCGGCACAGGAAGCCGAGCGGCTTGCGAACGAGGCTGCGGAACAGGCAGCCGCCGAGGAGGCCGCGGAGCGCGAGGCGGCAGCCCTGCTCGAGGCGGAGGCGCGCGCCCAGGACGAGGCCGACGCGGCCGCGGCGGCGGAGCGGATGGCCGCGGTCGCGGCGGACGCCGCAGCCGCCGCCGAGGCAGCGCGAATCGCCGCCGAGGCAGAGGCAGCGCGAGCAGCGGCGCTGCAGGAATCCGAACACGAAGCAGAGCGCATCGCCGCGGAGGAAGCCCGTGCCCGCGCCGAGGCGGAGGCCATCGCCGCCGCGCAGGCGGAGGCCGAGGCTCGCGCCAGCGCCGAGGCGCAGGCTGTTGCCGCTGCGGCCGCCGAGCAGGCCGCCGCAGCGGAGCGCGCGCGGATCGAGGAGGAGGCACGGATCGAGGAGGAGGCACGGGCCGCGGCTGAGGCCGCAGCACGCGTCGAGGCGGCCGAGGCCGAGGCACGCGCGCAGGCGGACGCGGAAGCCGCTGCCGCGGCGTCGTCCCTCGCCTTCGAGCCGGGCTTCAACCTCGACGAGGAGCTCGCCGCATACGAGCGCCAGCAGACCCCCCCGCCGCTCGACGAGCCGACGATCGACGCCATTCCCGAGGCCACCCTCCCCGATGCGTGGTCGGAGCCGGCCGCGCTCGAGCCCATCCCGACCGCCATCGGCCGCCCGGTCCCGGCATCGAGCGTCGTCGGCGAGCCTCCGGCCTGGCCGGATCCCAAGGTCGCGGCCGCCGCCTTCGAGCCGCACTGGCCCGATATCCCGGTCGCTCGCGGCACAACCCCGGCCACGGTGCCGCCGGCGCAGCCGGCCGAAGCGGACGCAGCCCGCGCGACCGCGCCGATCGTCCCCGGCGGCGCACGCGCATGCCCATCGTGCGGCCTGTCGCTGTCGGCAAGCGCGAGGTTCTGCCGTCGGTGCGGCACCCCGCAGCAGGCGGACGCCGCGCGCTAGCTCGCCGGCTCGCTCGTAGGTGCCTGGTCCGTGGCGCGCTGGATCGCCCGCAGGCGCATGGATTCGTCCCGCTCGCTGACCCACGCGGCGCCGATCAGGATCGCCTGGAACGACAGCGACAGCCACGCGAGCGCCGCGAACACCGTCGCCAAGGTCCCGATCAGCGCAGCCGTCCCGATCAGTCGGGGCGCGAGGAATGCGAACAACCGCGCCACGATCGTCAAGACGATTCCGATCGTCAGACCGGGCAGGAGCGTCGCTCGCCACGCGGGGGCCGGTCGGGGCACGATGCGGTAGACGAGGACCATGGCGACGATCGTCGCGACGATCGGCACCGCCTGCAGCACCAGGGCCACGACGAACCCAATGGCCTGGAACACGCCGGTCGCCTGTCCGGCATCGAGGAAGTCGGCCACGGCGGAGAGCACGGCACTTGCCGGGATCGCGAGGATCATCAGGATCACCGCGACCAGCGCGCCCAGGTTCTGCGCCACGACGCCGCGTCGCCGGTCGCCGCCCATGACCCGACCGAGCGCATCCTGGAACGAGACCACGAACCGGCTCGTCCCCCAGACGAGGAAGATGGCGCCGATGATCGACACCGGGGCTGCCCCTTTCGCCGCCTCGGCAAGAACCGCGTCGATCACCTCGCGCAGTGGCGGAAGCACGCCCGCGAGCACCGCGACCGCCTGCTCGCGCGCGACCGGGTCGGCGTAGACGAGGCCCGCCACGCCGGCAAGGAGCACCACGCCCGGGACGATCGCGAAGAGGGCTGCGTAGGCAAGCCCACCGGCGAGCAGGCCACCGCCGGCGGCGCCGTATCCATCCAGGAGCCGCCGCAGCGCGACGACCCAGCGCCACCGCAGGGCGATCGAGACCCGCGCTCCCAGCGCGGTTCGCCAGCCGGGCGGCGGCGCCTCGTTCAGTCCCCGAGGTCCTCGAACAGGCTCGGCTGCAGGTCCTCGGCGTGGACGCGACGCGGCGGCGTGATCAGCGCCCGGATCTCTCCGCGACGGACGAACCGGCGGCCACCGAGCTTGATGCTCTGGACCTTGCCGGCGCGCGCCCAGCCGCCGATGGTGCCTGGCCGGAAGCGGATGTTGGCGGCCGAGAGGATGCCAGCCGCCTCCTCGAGGCTGATCCAGTCGCTCGCTGCGGGTGGCACGTCAGTCCTCCGAGCCGGATGCCGTCGATGACGTCGACGAATCGCCGGAGCTCTTCGACGAGCTCGATTCGGCGCTGCCGTCGGAGCTGCTGCCGCCGGGCGCCGAGTCGCCGGCATTGGCGCCCGACCCCGAGCCGGCACTCGCCTTCGTGCGGCTGCCGCTCGTGGACGAGCGATCCTTCTTGGCCCAGCCGGAGCCCTTGAAGTGGATCGCCGGCGTCGCGAAGGCGCGCCGCATCGTGCCCGTCTGGCCGCAGCTCGGGCACACCTCCGGGCCGGAGGCGTTGATCCCGTGGATCACCTCGACGCGGTGCTTGCAGTTCGAGCAGACGTAGTCGTAGATCGGCACGTCGCGTCAGGCGTGGAGCATGCGCATGCCGCACTTCGGGCAGTACACGGCGCGCGGATGGACAAGGGGGTAGCCGCAGTGCTGGCACGTGACGGTGGCGCCGCCGGGAGTCCCGCCGGGCCGGTCATGGGCGGTGAGGCCGAGCGACTCGCCGCTCTCCAGGATGTTGTTCAGCAGCTGCCCGAGCAGCCGGCTGGCGATGCGATCGGTGTCGCCGCGTGCGCCCCGGCCGCCCCAGCCCACGACCGCGCGGACGATCAGATCACCGGTCGCCTCGTCCCAGTGGGCTGCCACGCCGCCCACGATCGAGGCGTACTCGGGGTACCCCGACGTGTCGACCGTCCCGTCCAGGAGCGCACACGCGAAGGTGTCGTAGGCCGGGTCGATCGCGTCGAGCGACTCGAGCACGTACAGCGCGTGGCGCGTGATCGGGCTGCTCTCGCCGTGCGCGCGGAGCCACTCCAGCGCCTCGGCGGTTCGGACGATCGAAGGCGATGCCGATGCGAGCGTCGTCTCGCGAGGCTCGATCACCTCGACCGCCGTCTTCGCCACGTTGTCGAGCATCGATGGCAGGGCCGCGAGGATGTGCGGCCCGCCCTGCATGCGGACGCCGTTGCTCGTCTTGGCGCCGAAGGTCAGCCGGAGCTGATGCTCCTCGGCCACCGCCTCCTCGGGGATGGGCGGAGGCGCAGGCTCCGGGACGGCCGCAGCCGCGCTCTTGGACGGCTTGCGGCGCAGGAATTCGAGCGGCACGACCCCTCTCCCCGATCACGGCTCCGAGGCTGCCAATCGTAGCGGGTCACGCCTCGACGGCGATGAGCGCCTCATACGGTTCCAGCGTGACCGTGCCCGCGAGCTCCTCGCTGCCCATTCGGGCATGCGTCGACAGCCCGACGCGCCATCCATGGCCGCCTGGCGCCTCGGGCAGCACGATGGCGATCACGCGATCCGCGAAGTTCAAGGCGATGAACGCTCGCCCCGCGTCGGCCGCTTCGCGGATGTACCCGAACACATCGGCATCGCCGCACTCGACGAGCTCCTGCGCGCCACGCTGGAGCGCCGGCGTCGTGCGCCGAAAGGCGAGCAGCTGCCGGTACCACGACAGCACGGAACCCGGATCCCCAGCCTGCGCGACCACGTTCCGCACGGGCGCGTCCGGGCTCAGCGGCAACCAGGGCGTGCCGGCCGAGAAGCCGAACCCGGGCGCATCGCCGTCCCACGCGATTGGACCCCGGCATTCATCGCGGTTGAAGACATCGCGGCTCGGCTCCGCGTGGCGGGCGAACGGGTCGAATGCCTGCTCGCGCGGCACGGAGATGTTGCGCTGGCCGATCTCTTCCCCGAAGTACAGGAACGGCGTGCCGCGGAGCGTGAGCAGCGCTGCCGCCGCGACCTTCGCGCGTGCGTCCCCTGCCCCGCCCACGCCGGAACCCGGCACATCGAACCGGGACGCCTGCCGTGGCTGGTCGTGGTTCGAGAGCGCGTTCGCCGGCCAGCGGCCCCGCCCGAAGACGGCCTCACGCGCCGCGATCGCCGCCCGGAATGCCGTGGCGTTCCACGGGAGGAAGATCGCGGCCCAGTCGAAGACGAGGTGGCGCGGCACGACGAGGTCCGCGGCATCGGCCGCCGTCCCGTCGAACAACTCGCCGACCGTCATTCGCCCGGGCTTCTCATCGACGAGCGCGCGCATCTCCCGGAGGAAGTCGAGGAGCTCCGGCTGGTTTCGGTCGTGCACGTGGATCTGGCGCGACCAGGGATCCGTGCCGGGCTGCTCGGGGTTCGAGCGGAGCTCGGCGTCCTTGAAGAACACGTTGAAGACGTCGAGTCGGAAGCCATCGACGCCGCGGTCCAGCCAGGTCCGGATCACGTCCAGCATCGCGGCCCGCACGCCCGGGCTACGCCAGTTGACCTCGGGCTGCTCCGCGGCGAACGTGTGGAAGTAGAACTGCCCGCGGATCTCATCCCACGTCCAGCCCTCGCCGCCGAAGAACGAGCGCCAGTTGTTCGGCTGAATTCGGTGCGCCGGTGTCGAGCCTGGCGCCGGGTCGCGCCAGAGATACCAGTCGCCGTATGGGCCGGTCGGGTCCGAGCGCGACGCCTGGAACCATGGATGCAGGTGGCTGGTGTGGTTCAGGACCAGGTCGAGCACGACGCGGATCCCGCGGGCGTGCGCCTCGGCGACGAGCCGGTCGAATTCGCGAAGCGTCCCGTAGCGAGGGTCGACGTCGACGTAATCGGCCACGTCGTACCCGAAGTCGAAGTCGGGCGACGGGTAGATCGGCGAGAGCCAGATGGCGTCGATGCCGAGCGCGCCCGGCGCTCCGTTCAGGTGGTCGAGGTGGTCGATGATCCCGGCCAGGTCGCCGAGGCCGTCGCCGTTCGTGTCCGCAAAGCTGCGCGGGTAGATCTGGTAGACGACGCCGGTCTGCCACCAGTCTGGGTCGCGCATTGCATCGATGGTCATTCGGCGAGCTTCTCCCGCAGGCTTGCCGCCTGTGCCTCGAGCTCGGCGTGGCTTCGACGCGCGCCCTCGACGACGTGCGCGGGCGCCTTCGACGTGAACGCCTCGTCGGCAAGGCGCCCGGCAGCGGATGCGAGCCTGCCTTCGATCACATCGAGCTCGCGGGCGAGGCGCTCCCGCTCCCGCGCCGCGACCGCGGGATCCTGGCGCGGCTGGAGGTACGCCTCGAGGCCGCCGGCAATGACCGACACCGCGCCGGGCACGTCCTTGCGAGCCACGTCGGGCGGGAGGATCGTCGCCTTCACGCGGGTGAGCCGCTCCAGCTGTGGCCGGAGCTCCGTGACGAGCGCGTTGAGCCCCGACGGAGCCGCGACCTCGGCATCGATCCACGCCGACGTCTCGATCCCTGCTTCGGTTCGCGCATTGCGGATGCGGCGGACGAGCTCGAGCACGGCGTCGACGTCGCGTTCGATCGCCGCGTCGCGACGCCCGCCAGCGGGCCACGACGCCACGATCAGGAGCTCCGGGTCATCAGTGGCATGCGGCAGCGACGCCCACAGCGCTTCAGTGATGAACGGCATCACCGGATGCAGCAGGCGCACGAACGTATCGATCCCTTCGACGAGCGTCCACCACGTCGCCTGGCGCGTCGCGTCCGGCAGGGACGCATCGGCGAGGCGGACCTTGGCAAGCTCGACGCCCCAGTCGCAGAACTCGGACCAGATCCCGTCATAGAGCGCGCGCGTGGCCTCGGCGAGCTGGTACTCGCCCATGGCCTTGTCGACCACCTCGACCGTCGCGGCGACGCGCGATCGGATCCACCGCTCCGCCGGCCCGAGGTCGGCCTCGTCGGGGGCTCGTCGGGCAGCGTCCGCCGCGATCGACGTTGGCCGCGCGCCGAGCACGAAGCGCGTGGCGTTCCACAGCTTGTTCGCGAAGTTTCGGCCGTCCTCGAGCCGCTCGTTCGAGAACTTCTGGTCGTTGCCGGGCGAGGTTCCGTTGAGCAGCGCGAATCGCATCGCGTCGGCGCCGGCCCGATCGATCGCCTCGAGCGGATCGACGATGTTGCCCTTGCTCTTCGACATCTTCTGGCCGTACGGGTCCTTGACCATGCCGTGCAGGTACACGGTCTCGAACGGCGCGCTGTCCATGAACTGGAGGCCCGTGAACATCATCCGGGCGACCCAGAAGAAGATGATGTCGTAGCCCGTCTCCATGACGGTGCCCGGGTAGTAGCGGCGCAGGTCCTCCGTCCGGTCCGGCCAGCCCAGCGTGGAGAACGGCCACAGGCCGGAGCTGTACCAGGTATCGAACACGTCCGGATCCTGTCGAAGCTCCGCGGCGGCGCGTCCGCACGTCTCGCAGCGCGCAGGTCCGTCGATTTCCGCCGACACCGTCACGTGGCCGTCCGGGCAGTACCAGGCCGGGATCCGGTGGCCCCACCACAGCTGCCGGCTCACGTTCCAGTCGTGGATGTTGGTGAGCCAGTTCTCCCAGACCTTCTCGAACCGTGCGGGCATGATCCGGGTCTCGCCGTCGCGGGTGGCCCGCAGCGCCGACGCGGCGAGCGGATCGGTCCGGATGAACCACTGCGTCTTCAGGCGGGGCTCGATGACGTCGTTCGAGCGTTGGCAGCGTCCGATGACCATCTCGTGCGGCTTCGAGCCCACGAGATCGCCGCGCGCATCGAGGTCGGCCACGATCCGCTTCCGGGCCTCGTACCGATCCAGGCCCGTGTAGCCGTCGCCCGCCTCGTTGATGGACGCATCGTCCGCGAGGACGGAGATCATCGGCAGACCGTGCCGCTGCCCGGTCGCGTGGTCGTCCTTGTCGTGCGCCGGCGTGATCTTGACGGCGCCGGTGCCGAACGCGCGATCGACCACGTCGTCGGCGATGATCGGCACGTCGCGGTCCACGAACGGGATGCGCACACGACGTCCCACGAGCGTGCGGTACCGGTCGTCCTCGGGATGCACGGCCACGGCCGTGTCGCCGAGGATCGTCTCGGGCCGGGTGGTCGCGACGGTGATCGTCTCGGTCGGGCTCGGCTTGCCGGTCGCGTCGTCGATCAGGTGGTAGCGGATCGACCAGAGCGTGCCCGTCTCGGGCGTCGGGATCACCTCGAGGTCGGACACGCTGGTCCGACAACCAGGGCACCAGTTGATGAGGCCCTCGGCGCGGTACGCGAGGCCCTGGTCGTACAGCTGCTTGAAGCTCACCCGCACCGCTCGGGCAGAGCCCTCGTCCATCGTGAACCGCAGGCGGCCCCAGTCCGCGGAGGCCCCGAGCCGCCGCTCCTGCCCGAGCATGACCTCGCGCGTCTCGTTGATGAACCGCCACATGCGCTCGAGGTACCGCTCGCGCCCGAGCGATTCGCGGCTCTCGCCTTCCGTGGCAATGATCTTGTCGAGGACGTACTGGGCTGCAATCGAGGCGTGGTCCAGGCCCGGCAGCCAGAGCGTCGGCCGGCCCTGCATCCGGGCATGCCGGATCATCGCGTCCTCGATCGCGAACGTGAGCGCGTGGCCGAGGTGGAGCGCGCCGGTGATGTTCGGCGGCGGCTGGATGATCACGAACGGCTTCTTCGACTGGTCCGCGCGCGAGCCGGCGCCGTCGGGCGCGAAGACGTCGGCGGCCAGCCAGCGGTCGTAGATCGCCGACTCGACGTCGGCGGGCGCGTACGCCTTCGGCAGCTCCCGTGTCGCCGTCTCGTCGCCCATGTCGACCGCCTTTCGTGCCGCTCGCGTGAACACAAAAATCCCGCTCGTCCAGCGGACGAACGGGTCGTGGTACCACCTGCTGGTTCGAGGCCTCGGTCCCGGTCGGTCATCCCGACCCTCGCCGTCTCATCGACGGACCCCTCGGTCTCCTCTGAGCGCGCTAACGGGCGCCGGCCGCACGACTCGCGAGTGACGTTCACGCCACGTGACCCGCGCGGCTCGCACCATCCCGCGCTCGCTTGGGGTCCGTTCGGACGCTACTCCTCTCGGTCCTCGCCGTGAGGGCGGAACTCTAGCATGCCCCGGTGCCGATCAATGCGGCGGCGCCAAGTTCCCCCGCGGCGTCTCGTCGGCGTGGACGATGCCGAGCTCGACCGCGCGCACCGCCGCACTGGTGCGATCGGCGGTTCCGAGCTTGCCCAGGATGTGCTCGACGTGGATCTTGATCGTCCCGACGGCGACGATCAGACGCTCGGCGATCTGCCGGTTCGTCTGGCCCTGCGCCACCAGGCGCAGGATCTCGACCTCGCGGGGCGTGAGCGGATCGGGCATCGCGCGTCCCGCGAGCTCGGATTCGGCGGCCATGCGGACGATCAGCTGAGTCGCCGCCGCGGGATCGATCACCGACTCGCCGGCGAGCGCTCGATGCAGGGCCGCGAGCAGCTCCAGCCGCCCAACGTCGCTGCGCACGAATCCCGTGACCCCGGCGCGGAAGGCATCGATCAGCACGCCGGCATCCTCGGGGCGCGCGAGCAGCACGGTGATGGTCCCTGGCGACGTGATCCGCAGCTGCGCCGCGAGCTCGACGCCCGACGGGTTCCGGAAGGCGGCCGAGACGATCGCCAAGGCGGGCCGGAAGCGGCCGGCGAGCTCGATCGCGTGGGCGCCATCCGCCACCTCGTCGACGACATGCAGGCTGGGATCCGACTCGAGGACCATGCGGAGGCCAGCTCGAACGAGCATCTCCGGATCGACGATGAGCACACCGGATCCCGGCGGCGATGGGACGCTTGGACGCTGGGTCATCGATTCCTGCTGGGCCGTGGTCCGGCCGCGTATCCCTGCCCTATCCGTGTCGACCTCACCGGCGGGTGCCGGCCTGCACCGGATTGGACTCGACGGATGTCGAGGAGGCAATGACCCGATCTTCTCACCGTTCATGGCAGCCACCCCGCGGACGCTCGCGTGCGCTACACGTGCACCCCGGGTCCGCGACGCCCGCGCGCCCGGCCATCGGCCGCCTGGCCGGCCGTCCCCCCGAGGACGGCCGCGAGGCGGGCTTCCGTGACCGAGAAGGGCTCGGTGCGTTCCAGCTCGATCACGCCGTGCGTGCCCTCCGCACCCTCGACGGACACGCTGAGCCTGCGACCCTCGGCGCTTCGCGCGAGCATGCCGCCCGAGCTGGGCGCCGGCGGGTCGAACTCGATGAGGCGAGCGCGGGACCTGAAGATCCGCTCGGCGGCGGCGGACGCGATCGCCAGCGGGTCGCGCTCCTTTGTCGCCGCGAAGGCGCGGATCGCCTCCAGCGTCTCGGCCGTGCGGCGCTGGTCACGCCGGATGACTGCGATCGCGCCGAGGAGGCGCGTGGCGGTCAGGTGCGCGAGCGCGGCGATCACCGCGAAGAGCGGCAGTGCCACGAACAGCTGATCCGCGTTTCCCAGGCCCTGCTCGAGGACCATCGCGCGCCACCACTCGACGGCGGCAACCGCGGCGACCGCGATGACGACCCAGTCCCGCCGAAGGTGCCAGCCCGCAAGGGCGAGGATCGGCGCGTACAGCACGAAGTAGGCGGAGCGGCCGCCGCCGGTGACCGTCGTGAGGCTGACCACGAACAGGATCTGGACGCCCACGATCAGGACGCCCGCGAGCTCCGGGAGACGATGCCAGCGGATCCTGGACAGCGCGAATGTCGCCGCGCCGTAGAGCGCGAGCAGCGTCCCGACATCGGACAGCGCGTACCGCGGCGCGACACGGGAAGCGGCCGTCACGGCGACGATCACGAGGGAGACGAGCGCGAACAGCGTGACCGACCGCTGGAGTCCCACGAGCGGGTCGTCCAGGGCGGGCAGGTCATCCTCGCCGTCGATGTCGCGCGGCGGCCGCAAGGCAGCCGTCGCGCGTGCGAAGAGCATCGGCCGGGCGTCGGCAGTCACGACCGGGCCTCCGGCGCCTCGTCGGTGACCACGATCTCGTCTTCGCGCCGCCGACCGGCGCGATACCAGGCCGCGATGCCACCCAGGAGGCCGATGACCAGCAGGGGCAGCGTGTTGGCCGCCACCACGCCGGTCACCCGCTCGATGGAGTCCGTGCTCGGCAGGAGCGTCTCCCCGTCACGGTTGGAGCTCGCCGCACCAACTCCGGACTGGCAGTCACCGATGCCGCCGACCTCGATGGTCGGGCTGGGCGTGTCGCCCGGGGCCGAGGAGGCATCCGGCTCGGCGCTCGCGCCCGGGGTGTTGCTGGCGCCCGGGTCGTTGCTGGCGCCCGGAGCACCGCTCGTGCCGGGCTCAGCTGAGGCCGTCGGGCCAGGCGTGGCACCCGGACCACCGGACGAGCCCGGACCGGGCGTCTGGCCGGGCCCGGAGCTTGGCGCGGGCGACGGCAACGGTGCGCCGCTGCCGCACGCCGCAGCCAGCGTGGCACCGGCCTTGAGGACGGTCGCGTCCGCGACCCGTGCGAAGGCATCGGTCGTGAGTCGGAGATTGACGAACGCGCCGGCGGCGATGCCGGCATCGATGCCGGCACCGGCGGCGATCTTGCGCGCGACGCCGGCGTGGGTGAGGCTGCCGTCGGTCGTCGATGTGGCCGCGGCATAGGCGGTGACCTGGCCGCACACGTCGAGCGTGGATGTGACGTTCGCGACGGCCGTGCCGTCCTTGACCTGGGCGAACCCGTTCAGCGCGAGGTCCATGCACAGGTTCGCGCCCGAGGTGACGCTGGCCGGCAGGTCGCTCCCCACGGCAGTCACGAAGGACCGGCCCGCGATCTTGAGGATGCCGTCTGCCGTCGAGGTGGCGGCCGCGTATGCGGTCACGGTGCCGCAGATCCTGACGTGCGCCTCGACATCCGCCGAGACGGTGCCGTCGCTGACGCGGCCGTAGCCGTCGAGCGTGAGATCGATGCAGATGTCCGCCCCTACCGTGACGCTCGCCGGCAGGTGGGAATCGATCGCCAGGGTCCACGTGTGCGACGCGATCTTGAGCAGCCCGGTCGCGGTGGCTGTGGCGGCCGCGTATGCCGTCACCTCCCCGCAGACCTTGAGGCTGACGTGGGCGTTCGCGGTCACCGTGCCGTCCGCCACGCGCCCGAACCCGTCGAGCTCCAGGTCGATGCACAGGTCGGCTCCGACGTCCACGCTGGCGGGCAGGTGTGATCCGATGGCGAGCGTGAACGTATGCGTCCCGATCTTGAGCAACCCTGCCGCGGACGCAGTCGCGGCCGTATACGCGGTCACGTCGCCGCACACCCTGAGGTGCGTGTGGACGTTCGCCGTCACGGCGGCGCCGGTGATCAGGCCGGCGAGGTTCGTCGCGAGGTCCGCACAGATGTCGGCCCCGACGGCGACCGACGCGGGCAGGTTGACGCCCGCGAGGATCACGAACGGGATCCCGTTGATCGTCAGCAGGCCAGTTCCGAGCGCGGTCGCCTTCACGTAGACGGTGACCTCGCCGCAGACCTTCAGTGAGCCGGCTCGGGCCGGTTCGGCCAGTGGCCCGCTCGCCATGCCGACCAGCAGGCCAAGTGCCAGGAACAGTGCTCCGAAGCGTCGCATCCCCGTACCCCGCGCGGCGCCCCCTGCCGCATCGGCCCCGCCGTTCGGCGAGGTCCCAGCAGGATCACGCGTGCCGCGCCGGGCGCCTATCGGGCAGGTGGCCAGAAATCCGCGGCCGACGGCATATGCCGGTTGGCGTTCAGGGCGCTCCCGATGGCAGGGCGACGGCGCCGTAGATGGCCCCCAGGAAGCGGCTCGGAACGCGATGCAGGAGGGTCGGCTCGTCGAAGCCCGCCGTCACCGCCTCGCGCCGCCACGTCTCGAACGAGAACGGATACGGAACCCACGGGTTGCCGCGATCCGCGTCGTACTCGACGACAACCAGCCGACCCCTCGGCGCATTCGCCAGGGGTGCCGAGAGTACCGCCCGCACGGCGCCGAGGAGGGCGCGACGATCGCGCACGAAATGCAGGCTGTTCGCCGCCAGCACGCCGTCGAACGACCCGTACGGGATGCCCTCGGTGAAGTCCGCGCGGACCGCATCCACCTTCGTCCCCGCAAATCGCGCTCCCACGCGACGCATCATCGTGTCGAGCGCGCCCGCGTCCCGATCCACGGCCACGATCTCGGCGCCCGGCCCCAGCACGTCCGCGAGCGCGAGCGTGAATGCGCCGTCACCACACCCGAGCTCCAGCCACCGCGTGCCGGCGCCGCGAACGCCGTC
>DATAIB010000001.1:0-11783 GCA_036262855.1 Candidatus Limnocylindrales bacterium | reverse complement strand
CATAACCACAGATCCATGCCCGATTGGTCGCGGATCGCCTCCTGGACTACGTGGCTCACGTTCAGCTCGCAGGACCTCAACGGCCCCGACGCGCCAGATTCGTGGTTAAGGGTCCCCCCGTGAGAGATACGCGGAAAATTGGCGAACACGCGCCTGTGTGGGTGCCGTAGGGGACCGACGAGGGCCGGCGCGAGCGACCGCTCGCTGGCTAGCGAGCGGTGTCGGCGGTCGGGCGGAACGCGGGGCCGTGGCCCGGGATGATCAGGTCCGCAACGGCGAGGATCTCGGCACGGGACCGGTGGAGCGCCTCGGGGTCATCCGGCGATTCGTCGTCGACCGTCGTCGAGTCGTTGAAGAACGAGTGCGAGCAGACGACGATCCCGTCGGGCGTGCCGATCACCACGGCGAGGTCCTGCGCGGTGTGACCCGGCGTTCGGGCGAGCACGACGGACGGCGAGATCACGCGGCCGTCGCACTCGGAGTCCTCCCACTGGGTGCCGCGGTAGATCGCCCAGTGATCGTGGATGGCCGCATTCGGAAAGTGGCCGGCGTGGATCGTGTGGTCCGGGTGGTGGTGGCCGAGGACCACGTCGGTGACGTCCTCGACGCGCACCCCGAGGGCGGCGAGCGGATCGAGGATGGATCGCGCGGAGGGCGCCATGCCCGGGTCGACGACGATGACGGTGGACCCATCGCGAATGAGCGTGCATGACGAGGCGACCCCGCCGCCGGTCGAGGTCAGGGAGCCTGGCAGCAGGACATCGACGCGGGCGGTTCGGGCGGTCGGCGTGTGCATTGCCGAAGCCTACCTGCAATGTCTGCGGGCGAGACCGTCAACGCCAGTGGCACGGGCGGGCCGCTAGAACCACGCCATGACATCACTTCGAGAGCCCAGCACCGATGTGCCCGCCACCAGCGACGAGCTCGAGGAGCAGCGACATCTCGAGCTGAACAAGGAGGTCGCGCGGCAGGTCGTCGAGCGAATCTTCGTCAAGGGCGAGGACGGCGCGATCGACGAATTGATCTCCACGGAGTTCAAGCCGTACACCTTCGGCCCGATGCCGCCCGGTCGCGAGGGGCTCCGCGAGGGCATGCGCCGCGCGCACCAGGGTGTCAGCGACCCCGAGTTCACGATCCACGAGATGGTCGCCGAGGGCGACAAGGTCGCGGTTCGACTCTCGACGAGTGCCCGCCACACCGGCACGTTCATGGGCCTGCCGCCCACCGGCCGGCGCTACCAGATCGACGAGATGCACATCTTTGGGATCCGCGACGGCCAGGTCGTGGAGCATTGGCACGTCTTCGACAAGGGCGACCTGATGCGCCAGCTGACCGATGACCCTGCGGAGGACGGTGGCGGCAAGGGCGTACCACCCGCGAAGGGCGGCGGCGGCGCCGGCCACCGCGAGAACCGCGACGAGTGGGACATCGAGTAGGCGAGCCGAGGGGCGTCGGGCGCCTCAGCCGCTGACAGCGCCCTTGACGGCGCCTGCAATGGCGACGATCCCGAACACCACGAGCATCGCGCCGGAGATCCGGTTCACCCAGAGCATCGCCCGCGCCGACACGCGACCGCGCACCCAGCCGACGACGGAGCACAGGATCACCCACCACAGCGTCGAGCCGAGCCATGCTGCGAGGGTGATGACGGCCGCGTCCGCGAAGCTGGAGCCGGCCACAAGGCCGATCCCCGCGAACACGCCCGCATACAGGACGATCGTCAGCGGGTTCGTCATCGTCAGCGCGTAGATCGAGGCGAAGGCGCCGACCATCCCGGGCCGTTGCGCGTCGGGTGCTGCGACGGTGGGCTTCGAGATCATCGTGCGGTAGCCCATGAAGGCGATGATCGCGCCACCGATGACACCGAGCAGCAGGTGCCCGGAGACCAGCGCCGACGAGATTGCCGTCAGCCCGAACGCGGCAACGGCGGCGTACGAGGCGTCCGCCGTGGCGACCCCGAGTCCCGAGGCGAACCCATAGAGTCCGCCGTGGTCGATCGTGCGGCGGATGACGAGGAGCGTGATCGGGCCGACGGCCATCGCGATCGTGAACCCGATCACGAGGCCCCGGATGGGCAGCGGCAGGTCGATGTCGGAGAACATGTCGACGGCACGCTACCCGCACGCGGGCTCCCGGTCACGCCTTCTCGCGCGATCCCGCGCATGTCGCAGCAAGTCCGCGGAATCCGCGCCGAATCGGCATACTGCGGAACCCCAGCCCAGAGGAGTCCCAGCGTCCATGTCCGGATCGAACTTCCATCTCGAGGCCCGCCAGAAGCTCGAGATCCTGCTCGCGATCCTGCTCGCGATGTTCCTGTTCGCCCTCGACCAGACGGTCGTCGGGACGGCGCTGCCGAAGATCTCGACCGAGCTCAACGGGCAGTCGCTGTACACGTGGGCGTTCACGATCTACCTGCTGACCTCCACGATCAGCGGCCCGATCTACGGGAAGCTGTCCGACCTGTACGGCCGGCGCCCGATCTTCATCTGGGCGGTCGGGCTGTTCCTCGTCGCATCGATTGCGGCCGGACTGAGCCGGGAGATGTGGCAGTTCGTGCTCGCGCGCGGCCTCCAGGGCCTCGGCGGTGGCGCCGTCTTCCCGATCGCGCTCGCCGTCATCGCGGACCTCTACCCGCCGGAGGAGCGCGCCAAGTACGGCGCGCTGTTCGGGGCGGTGTTCGGGGTGAGCTCCGTGCTCGGTCCGCTCATCGGCGGCCTGCTCGCGGACCAGTTCGGCTGGCCGTGGATCTTCTTCGTCAACGTCCCGCTGGGCCTCGTATCGCTGTTCATCTGCTGGCGCCTGCTGCCAAAGGTGACGAACCCGGAGGGCGGCAAGAACATCGACTACGTGGGTGCCGCGCTCTTTGCCGCGGCAATCGGCCCCATCCTCGTCGGCCTGTCGAACAAGACGGGCAAGGACTGGACGGACCCGTGGGTCGGCGGCGCGATGGTCATCGGGCTCGTCATCCTCGCCGTCTTCCTGTGGTGGGAGCGGCGGGCGGTCGACCCCATCGTCCGGCTCGATCTCTTCCGCATCCGGAATGTCGCGGTCTCCGTCGTCGCGATGGCGATGGTCTCGTTCGGCTTCCTCGGCGCGATCGTGTTCCTGCCGCAGTGGTTCCAGGTCGTGAAGGGCCTCTCGGCGCTCGAATCCGGGTTCAACCTGCTGCCGCTCGTCGCGT
Organism: Candidatus Limnocylindrales bacterium; assembly: GCA_036262855.1. Classification (GTDB taxonomy): domain Bacteria; phylum Chloroflexota; class Limnocylindria; order Limnocylindrales; family CSP1-4; genus UBA5189. Next base: position 8,602 of record DATAIB010000001.1, on the reverse strand, counting down.
CGCTCATCGTCGGCGCCACGATCACCGGCCAGATCGCGGCCAAGACGGGCAAGTACCGGCTCGTGATCGTCGGCGCGATGGTCGTCCTCGCGGCCGGCCTGTACCTCATGACCAACCTCACGGCAACCACCGAGCTGCCCGTGGTGTGGCTGTGGATGGTGCTCGTCGGCCTGGGCATCGGGCCGTCGTTCGCGGTCTTCACCGCGCTGGTGCAGAACAGCGTGCAGCCTCGCGTCGTCGGCGTCGCGACCTCGAGCCTCACGTTCTTCCAGCAGATCGGCGGCACGATCGGGCTCACGATCGTGGGCACGATCCTCGCCGACTCGCTCGGCAAGCAGCTGCCGGAACGCCTCGTTGCGAACGGCATCCCCCAGCAGATGGTCACGCAGTTCGCGGCGCAGGGCGGTGGCTCCGGTGCGCTCAACCTCACCGGGACCGGCGACCTCGGGAAGACGATCCTCGAGCAGGTTCCCCCGATCTTCCGACCGCAGGTCGAGCCGCTGATCCCGGCGATCGTGACCTCGATCCACGAGGCATTCGCGCTCGCGATCGCGACCACGTTCTGGGTCGGCATCGCCGCGGCGATCATCGCCGGGCTGTTCGTGCTGTTCGTCCGCGATCCCGAGCAGCCGGTGATGGCGGCGGCCCAGCAGGCCGAATCGGGGGCCGCCGCGGGCTGACCCGCGGCGCCTGACGTGCTCGCTCCGAAGACGAGGGCGGCGATCCGCATCGGGTCGCTGCTCTACCTGGCCCTCGGGCTCGTGCTGTTCGCTGCCCCGGACTTCGCCGCGTCCGCGTTCCCGTGGAGCGTCAGCTCGGTGGTCGCGATGACCATCGGTGGTTGGCTGCTTGGCAACGGCGCGGCGCTGTGGTTCGCATCCGCGCCGGGGCCCGCGTCGCGGGTGATGCCGGTGCTCGCCTACGTTGCCGCGTTCGCGGCCCTCGAGCTCCTCGTCATGATCGCGTTCCGAGGCGCGCTGAAGCTGGACGCGCTCCTCGCGATCCCGTACCTCATCACGCTCGGGGTGTCGCTGGTCGCGGCGGCGTTCGGGATGCTGGAGCTGCGAAGGAGCACGGAAGTGCTTGCCTCGGACGATGCGCCCCTCCAGTCGCGCGTCCGCATGGCGCTCATCGGCCTCCTCGTGTTCGTGGTGCTCCTGGCGGTCGGCGGGTTCCTCGCCGGTGACGGCGGCCTGTCGACGACCGGCCAGATCTTCCCGGGGCCGCTCACGGTGTTCTCGGTGCGGGCGTTCGGGGCGTTCTACCTGGCCCTGGCGGTCGGGATCGGGGCGCTGCTGCTGCGGCCCAGCGTGGCGTCGGCAGTCATGCTCGGCATCGCGGGCATCGCGCTGATCATCCCGATCGTGGTCGCGGCGCTCCTCAACATCGGGGCGTTCGACTTCGCCGGGCGGCCGCTGGGGATCCTGTACCTGGCGGCGTACGCCGTGGTGCTCGTGCCGTCCGTGGTCTTCCTGTTCCGCAATCGAGGCACGCTGAGCGGGCTGTAGGCCGCGCGTCCTGGCCTCGCTCCCAGGCCTTGAGCCTCAGTCCTCGCGCGGCCCCAGCGGTCGATATCGACACAGCGTCATCGGCTCGATCAGGCCCTGGATCTGGACCTCGCCGAGCGGCTCGAAGCGCGCCGTCCGACCCGGACAGCCCTCCACCACGGGCTCGCTGACCAGGATGGTCCCAGCCGGCGCGTGGTTCGCGATCCGGGACGCGATGTTCACCGTGCTCCCGAACACGTCCCCGTCGCGCTCGATCACCGGCCCCGTGTGGATCCCCGCGTGCGCCGCCGGCAGCCCGGCCTTGACCATGGTCCGCGTGAGGTCGACGACCGCATCGATCGCCACGCACGGCCCATCGAACAGGAGCAGCACCCCGTCGCCGAGCAGCTTCACGACGCGCCCGCCATGCCGGCGGACTTCGGCATCGGCCAGCTCGCTCAGCCGCACGGAGAGGCGGGCGCCGTACGCGTCGCCGCGATCGACGGTCAGCCGCGTGAAGCCGCTGAGGTCCACGAACGCGACGGCCGGCGGATACGCGGGGCGCTCGGGGATGAGGCCGCGCTGCTCCAGCCGGCGCTCGATCCGCCCGATGTTGAGGTCGTTCATGGTCCGCTCGAGGTGCCGCTCGACGAGCCACGCGAGGAGCTTCGAGGTCAGCGGCGAGAGGATCGCGGCGGGCCGGAGGAGCCGGGGCACGATCTCGTCGAGTGTGGTGTACGTCGATTCGACCGGCCCGCTGATCGCCTCGGCGAACAGCGAGACCCACGCCTCGCTCGCCCGTCTCGCCGAGTCGCCGAAGATGCGGGCCGCGCGAAGGGTGTACTCCTCGTCGACCGTGTTCCAGCCCTCGATCAGCGCTCGGAGGAGCTGCTCCTCGGCGCCTCGGGTGGGCGCGTCGGGGGCCGGCGCCGTGAGCCCCATCGCGGACAGCACCGGCCCGACGAGGGCGCCGCGCGGCCCGAGCTCCGCCACGAACTCGCCGAACGTGCGGCCGGTTCGCGGGCTGGGCGCCGGGTAGAACAGGGGAAGGCCGCCGAGCGCGATCGCGTTCTCGCGGATCGCGGTCTCCATCTGCTCCAGCGAGAAGCCTTCCGCCTCGAAGGCCGAGACGACGCGGGCGCGCACGATGTCGCCCCGTTCGAACGTGCCGTCCGCGGCCGGGATGAGCGCGCCGATCTCGACCAGCCGCTCGATGCGCTCGGCCGTCGTCTCCGCCTCGCTCGCCAGCGCGTCGATGCCCAGCCGGGCGCCGCCGTCCATCTCCTCCACGAGGACATCTTCCCATGCGCACCGCTGCGGATTCGGGCCGGCGCGGCGCGGATTGCGCGCCGTGACCCGGCGGGGGGCTGCGGCTTCCGCGAAAGCGCCCACCGCCGCTTGCCCGGATCGGCCCGCGATGCCGATAGTCCGCTCCGATGCAAGCAGCGGAGCGCGGTGGGGCGTTCCTTTGGAGGAGGGATATCGGTGCGGCGCACGCGGCGGACGGCGGGGCAGATGGCCTCGGCCCTGATCGAGATCGACCGGGAGGTCGCGCGCGGCACATCCCTCGCCGGTGCAGCGGCGAACGCCGGGATCTCGGCGGCAACGTACTACCGCTGGCGCCGCCAGCTGCTCGGGGTCGCGAAGGACGGCAGCGCACGGCTGCGCGACCTGGAGCGCGAGAACCTGCGCCTGCGCCGGATCGTGACGGACAAGGTGCTCGAGATCGAATTCCTGCGCGAGCTCTCGCGGGGCACGTACTAGGCCCGGGCTCGCGGGCTCGGGCGCTCAGGCGCCGTTCGTCTCCGACACGATCCGCAGGATCAGCCGGGTCTGCGTGTCGCGCACGCCGCCCTCGTCCTTCATCGATCGGATGAAGTCGTCGAGCTCGGTGGGGTCCGCGCAGGCGATGCGGATCACGTAGTCCGACGGCCCCGTGAGGTGGACCGCCTCCTCCACGCCCGGGTGTGCCCGCACGAGCCGCTCGAACTGTTCGGCGTGGTCCGGCGTTCGGAGCCGCACGTCGATCAGCGCTCGCAGGCGTCGGTCGATGCGGCCGATGTCGACGTGGGCGTGAAAGCCCGTGATCACCCCCCGGCCCTGGAGGGCGCGAACCCGATCCCGGGCGGCGTTCGGGCTCAGGCCCACGAGGTCACCCAGCGCCTGGAAGCTCATCCGCCCGTCGTCGGTGAGCGCCTTCAGGATCGCGGTGTCGATCTCATCGAGAGCCATGGTGGCCGACAGTATCGCGCGCCGCGACGCGCCGCCGGGCCGCCATTTCTATCGAGCCGCGGTTCGCGCGAGCCGCCGCGCCTGCGCACAGGCGAACCGCGGCGCTGGGCGAGAAACCAGCGGCGCGGTCCTGGAGCTGCGAGGTCAGCGGGCGAACTTCGCGGGGAACTGGTTGATGATCCCGGCGCTGAGCATGTCGGCCATCTCGAGGATCTCGGCGTGGACCTGGTCGTAGTCAGCGACGTCGGCGGCGTAGTGGCCTTGCAGCCGGTCGACCGCCTCCTGGAGCGTCAGGTCGAGGTGCATCGTCATCATCGACTGCATCTCGTCCAGCGGCCATTGGTTCGGGTTGGCGTCGTGCAGGAAGTGCGCAATCTCGTTCGCGTTCGCGTACCAGGCAGCTGACGCGGTCTGGACGCCCGCGCTGTCGCCGGCCTTCGCTGCGGCGACGAGGTCGGCCGCGGTGAGGATGTGCTCCCGGAGCAGCGCGGTCAGCTGGTCGCCGGCGGCAGCGCCGTAGAACGGCTTGATCGCGTTGCCGATGTCGACCTGGTTCTGGAGCAGCCGATCCACGGTGGCTCCGAGGTCCGGGAGGTTCCCGGATTCGGTGGCGGCGCTGACGATGAACAGCCGCGTCCAGGTGATGTGGTCTTCCCAGAGCTTGCGCATCGCGTCGTGGAACGAGGCGCGCGTCATCCGCGCGCTGGCGTCCGCCGACGGGGGCGCCGTGACCACGGCGACCGTCAGCGCGAGGGCGATGGCGGTGATCGGAACGAGCGCGAGGGTGCCGAGCCGTCGGCGTGCCATGACGTGTCTCCTTTACGGGGTCACCGTGACGGTGCCCTGCATCTGCTGTGGGTGGAGCGAGCACTGGTAGTGGAACGTGCCCGCGGTGGTGAACGTGAACGTCGTCTGCTCGCCCGGCTTGATCAGCTTCGCGTCGGTCGGCAGGCCGCCGTCCTTGAACTGCACCGAGTGGGTGAAGTTGTCGTGGTTGGTCCACGTGACGGTGGTGCCGGCATTCACGGTGATGTCCGCGGGCACGAACTTGTACGAGGGCGGCAGGTCGACTGTCGAGGTCGCGACGGGCGCGGAGCTGGCGCCGCCGCTGCCCGAGCCGGAGCCCGAGCAGGCGGCGACGAGGAGTGCCAGCCCCAGCAGCGTCGTGGCGATCAGGATCGATCGCGCTGCGCGCGGCAGGCCGGTCATGTCAGGCCCGAACCGACGGTGCGGGAGCGCTGGTCGCCGTGGCCGGGGTTCGGAGCCGGTCGCTCACGGCGACGAACACCAGGACGAAGGCCAGGACGTCGAGGACCTCGCTGATCGTGTGCGCGAACAGGAACACGGTCCAGTCGAGGTGGTAGGTCATGTACGAGACCTCGGCCAGGGCGAAGAGCGAGAACGCCCAGCCGAGCGTCGGCTGGCCGGCACCGAATGAGCGCCACGCGAAGAACGCGCCGATGGCGAACAGGAGGATGTGGATCGCGAGGAACCCGAGCGGCGGGATCCCGTTGACGAAATCACCGAACGGCATGTGGAGTCCTTCCTTCCCGCCGGCCGAGCCGGCGCTGCATGCGAATCCCGTCGGCGACGATGCCGGCGAGGACCAGGACCATCCCGACCACGACCACGAGGTGGGCGAAGTGCTCGCCGAGCGGGAATGCCCCGATGAGGGCGTCGTGCATCGAATGGCCGATCGTGTGCTCGAAGGTGTCCAGCCCCAACCCGAACGCGATCACGAGCCCGCCGACCTTCGCGAGCACAGGCACGCGCAGGCCGCCGGATGCGGCGTCGAGGAACCGGGCAGTCGAGCGGCGAACATGCATGGGCGCCTCCAGCTGAAGTGTATGAGTAACTGTTGCTCGTTATAGAACGCAACGATGGGCATGTCAACTCTTGCGTTAGCGGCTGTTGCGTTTAGACTTCGACCCATGTCCGACACCGACCTCGATCGCGTCGCCGCGCTCGCCGAGCCCGTACGGCGCCGCCTGTACGAGGTGGTCGCACGCGCCGGAGAGCCGGTCGATCGCGACCGTGCCGCCACGGAGGCGGGCGTCGCCCGTCCACTCGCCGCGTTCCATCTCGATCGCCTCGTCGCGGCCGGGCTGCTCGGCGTCACGTTCCGGCGGCGATCCGGGCGCACCGGCCCGGGGGCGGGGAGGCCCGCGAAGTTCTACCTGCGACCCGCAGACCAGGACGTGTCGGTCCAGCTGCCGCCGCGCAGCTACGACGTTGCCGCGGAGATCCTCGCAACCGGCGTGGAGCGGGCCGCGAGGGCTCGGTCGGTCGTGCTGGACGTCGCGCGGGAGCGCGGCCGCGAGATGGGGGAGCAGGCGATGGAGCGCGGTGCGCACGAGCTGCTGCCGCTGCTGGAATCGCAGGGGTATGAGCCGTTCGAGGACGCCGATGGCGTCGTACGCCTCCGGAACTGCCCATTCCATTCGCTCGTGGACGAGCACCGTGACCTCACGTGCGCGATGAACCTCGCGCTACTCGGTGGCGAGGCCTCGGCGGTTCGGGACGCGGGCTACCGGCCCGTGTCAGACCCGCGCGAGGGCCTGTGCTGCGTGGCGTTCGTTCGGGACGGGGGCGCCCCCGCATAGTCCGGGGTTGGCCGCTTGACCCGGCGGCGCGCCGCCGTGGATCATCGCGCCCATGCGCTCGGGGTCGGACGTCTGGATCTGTGGCCGCTGCCGCTCGGTGAATCCGCCGAGCCGAAGCCGTTGCTACAAGTGCAGCACCCCGATGGAGGTCGCGGCAGCCCGGCCCGAGGACCTCACGTTCACGCACCAGGAGAAGCCGCCGGAACCCACGGGCACCTTCCGGAGCTCCGAGACATACGCGGTGCTCGTGTCGGTCGCGTCGGTCGCGTTCATCTTCGCGGCGCTCTTCGCGCTCTGGACGAACTGGAACGCCACGGAGCTCCGATCGGCGGGCGACCCCTCCGGAGCCTCCTCGCTCCTCCGCGAGCGGCTCCCGTTTCTGCTCCTCGCGCCGGTCACGGGCGTGCTCGCGCTGCTCGCGTTCGGCGCGTGGGCGCGCCAGGTCATCGACAACCTGCCGCCGCTCGGCGTTGGCTATTCGAAGGTGAGCCCGACGTGGGCGTTCTTCGAGCCGCTGATCCCCGGGTTCAACCTGTACGCGATCCCCGCCCGCATGGGCGAGATGATCACCAAGCTCGGCCCGCACCCGACGGCGATGCCGCTGCTCGGGCTGGCGATCGTGATCCTGTTCGGGCCGGCGATCGCCCTCGGCTTCGTGCTGCGCTTCACCCGCATCTTTGGGACCGGCAATGACCTCCGCGAGGCGACCGCGATCGGGCTGATCGTCATCTTCGTGTGCCAGGCGGTGGCGATCGTGATCGGCAACATCGTCGTGTGGCAGATCGAAGGTCTCGCGCGCAAGCGGCACGAGGCGATTGCCCTCGGCGGCGGCACACCACCGACGGCGCCGAGACCCACGCCTCCGACCGCGCCGACCTCGCCCCCGCCTGGCGACCCGAGGTGACCGAGCGGACCGCGAAGCATCAGTTCAAGCGCTGGCTCACGGCGCCGCCTCGCGCGCACGGCCAGATCCTCAAGGACCGTACGGTCAGCAACCTGGAGCTCTTCTACGACCTCGCGTACGTGGCCGTGATCGCGCAGGCGTCGCACACGCTCGCGGAGCACGTGTCCCTGCAGGGATTTGCCGAGTTCGCCGTCGTCTTCGGGATGTTGTGGTTCGCGTGGTTCAACGGCTCGCTCTACGTGGAGCTGCACGGTCGCGAGGACGGCAGGACCCGGATGCTCGTCTTCCTGCAGATGGGCATCCTCGCCCTGCTCGCCGTGTTCACCGGCGGCGCAGCCGGCGCGACCGGGCAGCCCTTCGCGATCGTGTACTCGATCTTCCTCGCCGTGATGGGCTGGGCCTGGTACGCGATCCGCGAGCTGGATCGGGCCGAGCGCCCGGAGTTCCTGGAGATCACGAAGCTCTATGTCGGCGGGATGTTCGCCTCCGCCGTGATCGTGCTCGTGACGGCCGCGCTGTCGCCGGAGTGGCGCCTGTGGATCTGGGCGGCGTTCCTGCTCGGCTGGGTCGCGTTCGTGGTCAACGGCTCGCGCGGGAACCAGCGCCAGGTCGAGGGCATCGTCCCCACGGACTCGCTCGTGGAGCGGTTCGGGGCGTTCACGATCATCGTGCTCGGCGAGGTCATCCTCGCGGTCGTGACCGGCCTCTCGGCGGCGGGCACGGACCCGCTGACGATCGTGACCGGGTCGCTGGCGATGGTCATCGGCTTCGGGTTCTGGTGGATCTACTTCGATCTCGTCGGCCGGCGGCTCCCGCGGCACGGCGGCGAGGTCTGGACGTGGATGCTCAGCCACCTGCCGATCCAGCTGTCGATCGTCGCCGCCGGCGCCGCGATCGTGAGCGTCATCGAGCATGCCCATGACGGTTCGACGCCGATCGACTCCTCGCTCCTCATGGGCGGCTCCGTGGCGATCGGGCTCCTTGCGCTCATCCTCACCGAACGCTCGCTCGAGGACGCTCGAACGCTCGAGATCGTCTACCGGCCGCTCGGCGCGGTGCTTGCCGCGGGCGCGGCGATTGCGCTCCTGGCGGGCTGGGTCGCGCCACCGCCGTGGGTGCTCGCGCTGCTCATGGTCGCGATCCTCACAGCCGTGTGGTTCTTCGTCGTGGTCCGAATGATCCGGGCCGGCGTGTGGGGCGAGTCGCTCGCCGAGGTGCCGCTCGAGGCTGCTGCCGAAGGGTCGGCCTGATCTCCGTGCGCGCCCTGCTCGATCGCACGCTCGATCGCCTGTCGGCTGTGGGCGCCAATCCCGGCGACGACGAGGACATGCGCCTGCGCAAGGCGCTCCTCGTGCTGTTCGCCGTGCTGATCCTGC